>DAHVPA010000085.1 GCA_027318525.1 Candidatus Cloacimonadota bacterium
CAAACCAGACCTATGATTATGCTGCCAGCGCAACCGGATATCAAAACTATCTCGGTTCAGTAACGGTGCTTGGTCAGAATCTGAATATGGGTAATGTAGTCTTGAGCGAAATTGCTTACACACCACGTAACGTTGTAGCCACCGAAGCCACTAACCAGAGCAGCGTATCGCTTACCTGGCTGGCTCCTGATCCCAACGCTGTGGATATTACTCAGAGCTTCGAAGCTGAAACCTTCCCGCCGGCGGACTGGACCAGGATTGTCACCAATAATGGTCCCATCAACACCAGCGGTGTTTATCCCACTTGGTGCAGGTTTGGCACAGTCACCAGCGGCACCACCACCGTTAATCCGGCTGACGGAAGCTGGCAGAGCGGTTTCTGGTGGGATTACAACCATCAGGATGAGTGGCTCATCACCCCGCAGTTCAACTGCCCCCAAGGTGCCACTCTCTCCTTTGGCTCCTATTATTACAGAGGCTCAACCAACGGCGACCACTATTATGTGAAAGCCACCAGCAACAATGGCGATACCTGGACCGTCCTTTGGGATGCTTCAACTCAGACCGGCGGCTGGTATAATTACACCGCTCCCATCGTGATTGACCTTGCCGCTTTTGCCGGACAGCAGATTAAGCTTGCCTGGCATGCGGATGACCCCAACTCCACCAGCGATGGCATGTGGTATAACTGGTTTATCGACAACATCGTTATTGGAAACTCGGTTCGCACCATTCATTTCTCTGAGGAAGATCTGACCTCCAAGTCAGGCAGTCTGAGGGAAGCTCCGCTTGCCGTGATGACAGATTTACCGATGTCCAGAAGCAGCGAAAGCGTTTCGGAAAAAGGTATCAGAGACGTTTCAGCTCTGACTGTTACACCCAAAATTCGCAACACCCGCAGCATTCAGGGTTATAAAGTATGGCGTCTGGCGCAAGGTCAGGAACAAAACGAAGCTACTTGGGTCCAATTGACAACCGACCTTATTACCAGTCTGACCTATACAGACCAGACTTGGGCTGTGGCTGCCGCCGGGACCTACAAATGGGCTGTCAAAGCCATCTATACCAACAATGTCTATTCATTGGCTGTCTTCTCCAATGCTCTTGTGAAACAGCCTTCACCCACAGGAACTCTGGCGGGAACGGTTCGTAATCCTCAAAACCAGCCCATCATTGGCGCTACCATTACTGCCGGACCTTACAGCACCACTTCCATGACTAACGGCACCTATTCCATGCAGTTGCCTGCCGGCACTTACGCAATCACCTGTTCAGCCACAGGCTATAGTCCTGTTACCTATGAAAACATCGTGATTACAGCCAACCAGACCACTGTCAGGAATTTCATAATGACTGTCGGAAATGAAGACCCCGTGACCCCTGTGACTGTCACAGCGCTCAAGGGTAACTTCCCCAATCCCTTCAATCCGGAAACCACCATCAACTTCGATATCAAGGAAAAAGCTCCCGTCCGCATTGATATCTTCAATGCCAAGGGTCAGCTGATTCGCACTCTGGTTGACGAAACGGTTAATATGGGTCATCATCAAATCACCTGGAACGGTAAGGACAACCACGGCAATTCTGTTGCCAGCGGTGTTTACCAATACAGAATGCAGGCAGGAACTTACATAGCAACCCGCCGCATGATGCTGATGAAATAATACACAAAACTCCATACATCTCTGGCGCCGTTCCTGATTGGGGACGGCGCTTTTTTGCACATTCTGCTTGCCAAAATCCCTTGCCTCAGAAAACCTTAATCCATAAATTTCTTCACTTGGGAGCAAACATGCATAAGCGTCTGGTCTTAGCTGTGCTGATGGCAGTCTTCTTTTTCCTGAATTTACAGGCTTTTGCCGCACAGGATTTCACGACGGAATTTAAGGCTGCCGCAGATGATTCCACTGCCTTATCCGTGATTGACAAGTATCTGAAGCTGGCGGAAGAGGTGGAAGATTTTCGCCTTCTGCAGGGATATTGGCAAAAGCTCGATGCTGCAGGCTGTAACAACTATTTCTATGACCTTCTGCAAAAGCAACCCAAGTCCGAACTCTATATCTATCTTTGGGCGCGTATCCAGGCAGACCCTGCGGTTCAGATTAAATACGGACGTTACCTTGTGCAGTATCATCCCCGCTTTGAATATGGCTACAGGCTGCTGCTCACCACATATCAGAAGGAATTGTTTTCCACTCCCGGACCGGAGCATGATTCTGCCAAACCCTGGCTCAAGGATTATAAAAAGGATAGAAAATACTTTGCCCGTTTTCTGAAATATTTCCCTGACCTCGATACTGCTTCTTATCTCAATATCGGAATGCTGGTCTGGGAAGGTAAGGTTGACGATGCCAACAAACTCCTGGCTGAGGCTCAGGCTGCCAATGCTTCCTGGCTCAACTGGCAGTTCTATACAAGCTATTATCTCCAAACCGACCAAATCCTGCTTCTGCAGGCATATCTGCGCCGTATGATAGATAATTCCTCCCTCACCCAGAATCTCTCTGCTGAGGACAAGGAACAGCAGTTTGAACAGGCTTATCTTACCACCTTGCTGGTGGGGGAAGCTTATCAGTATTTCTTTGATTTTATCAATACCAATCCCGCCACTCTGGATAATGCCAATATCCAGACCATGTATCTGCTGGCATGTGCGCAGAATGGCATGAACGGTCAGGCTTTTATTCTGCTGGACAAGATTGCCGATAACTCAGGCAGCCTTTATAGCTGGCTGCTCAATGACCAGGGTCTGGAAGCCCTCAGGCAGGACGAACGCTGGGAAGCCATAATGGCTAGGTTTAAGCGTGGTTGGGAAGCTGAGCAGGATACCCGCAAGGCGGATGTCATCGCCACCAGGTTTAGCCGTCCCGCACCTTTATGGGCTTTACAGGATGCCGCTGGCAATACCGTGAGACTGGAAGACCTCAGGGGTGAAATCGTCATTCTGGATTTCTGGGCAACCTGGTGCGAACCCTGTCAGAAAGCCATGCCCGTGCTGGACAGATGGATGAAGACCAAGATGCCGCAGGGTGTAAGAGTCTTCAGTGTGAATGTCTGGGAAGAGGACAAAGCCGGGGTCTTGCCATTTATGACGGAAAACGGTTACGGCATGACTTTGCTCTACGGAACTGACAATCTGTCAACCGATTACGGCTTTGACGGCATTCCTTATATCTGCGTTATCGACAAACTGGGCAATATCCGTTATGAGGAAAGAGGTTTCACCAATGATTTGGGTGAGAATCTCTCTTTCTGGGTGGAGGATTTGCTCCGCTGAAATCTCTCCGGTTGCTCATGCTGCCGGATAAACTAATTATCCAAAAAGAAAAAGATACAGGAGTCCCCATGAAACACATTGCTTTGGTTATGCTGATTCTGACCGCTTTCTGTCTGCTTCAGGCGCAGGATTCACCGCTCAACAGCTATCTTGAGAACCCCAATTCCGCCACCTTCGAAGCAGCTTATAACTTTGTCGGAGAGCAGCTTGCTTCTGATTCCACGGCGATTTCCTATCGGTTGCTGCAGGCTCAGCTCGCTGCTATGGAAGCTTCCCGCCTGATTGATGAAGTAACTCCCCAGGCACCGGCTTTGGACGCTTCCGGTAAATTCCAGTTTGCCAATCTCTTGCTCAGCCTCAACCGCTTTGATGATGCCATCGGCTATTACAATGAACTCAACCGTGATTTTCCTGCCTGGTCTTGTCCCTGGCGCCACAAGGGCACTGCCCTCTATAATCTGAAACAATACAAGGATGCGGAAAAATCCCTGCAGCAAGCTGTGCAGACCAATGCCGAGCACTACGATGCCTATATCTGGCTGGCTAAAACCCAGTATCAGCTCAAGAAATACAAACCTGCCCTCAAGAATCTGGAAACCGCTCTCACCCTCAATCCCGAGGCGGAGGAGAGCATGGACGAAGCTGTCTCCGAGGAAAGCATCCGTGCCCTGCATGATGAACTGCTCAAAAAGAACCACAAATCCCGTCCCTGATAGATTTAACAGCTAACTGACATCACATTTTGGGAGGAGTATAAGCTCCTCCTTTTCTTTTGTTTAATCCTTTCTGATTAAGCTTTAGAGTCACTTTATCCAGCCATTAGTCACAGCCTTTTGTCAGGTACTTTCAACCCACATCACCCTCAATACCAAAAGTATATCAAAAGCATATCAAAAGGATACCAAATGTATATCAAAAGTATTCCGGAATACATTTAAACTATATTTGTAGTATATTTGGTATAGATTTGATATATATTAGGAAAAGGGGGTGAGGTGACAGGGACGATAGGACAGACCAGGCAAGAAGTTTGGCAAAAGCTGAGGATGGATTATCTTATGAATGAAATTACATCGTGAAAACAAAAAAAAGAGGTAAAAATCATATGTTGGATGACCAAATAAAACAAGAAGTGACCAAAATCCTTGCCAATATGGTAAAACCCGTCACCCTCAAGCTTTTCACCCAGGGGATGGAATGCGGCTACTGCAAAGAAACACATGAACTTATGAACGACTTGCTGACCACGACTGATAAGCTGAAACTGGAAGTGCTGGATTTTGAAAAGAACGAAGCAGAAGCCAAAAAATATGGGGTGGAGGAGCTGCCCACCATTGTTGTAATGGATGAGCAAGACCGCGGAATCAGGTTTACAGGCATTCCCGCCGGATATGAATTCTCCTCGCTGCTAAATTCCCTGCTGATGGTTTCCACCGGAGTGGTCAAACTCACGCCGGAGACCAAGGCTTTTCTCGATTATGTAAAGCAGCCCATTCACCTGAAGGTATTTGTCACGCCCACTTGTCCATATTGTCCGCAGGCTGTCATCCTTGCCCATCAGATGGCATTTTACAGTGCAAATGTAACAGCAGAAATGATAGAATTGAGCGAGTTTCCGCACCTTGCCGTCAAATATGGAGTGCAGGGTGTGCCGCGCACCGTAATCAATGAAAAGTGGTTCCAGGAAGGCGCTGCTCCTGAAGATATGCTGGTGGAAAAAATCAAGGAAGCACTTTAGAAAATTAAGAATTAAAAATTAAGAATTGAGAATTAATAGGGTTAAACATGGATTTCAACTTGTCTTTCACTGCCAATGCCGACCCCAATGAACTGTATGACCTGATTATCATTGGCGGAGGTCCGGCAGGACTAACAGCAGGACTTTATGCAGCCCGATACAAGCTCAAAACCCTGATGATAGAAAAACTGCCTGTTTCAGGAGGACAGCTCACTTCCACAGAGTGGGTGGAAAATTATCCGGGATTTCCGGAACCCGTGCTGGGTCAGAAACTCGCTGCTGATATGGAAAAACAGGCAAAGCAATTTGGCTTGCAAATCATCAATGAAACAGTCACTGAAGCGGAACTGGCAGGCAAAATCAAGCAGGTGCACACACCTTACGAAGTCTGGAAAGCCAAAACCATATTAATCAGCACAGGTTCTTCCCCCCGCAAGCTCAATATTCCCGGGGAAGCTGAATTCAAGGGCAATGGAGTATCATATTGCGCCACTTGTGACGGACCTTTTTATCCTGAAAAGACGATAGCCGTGGTGGGCGGAGGCAACACAGCTTTTGAAGAATCGCTGTTCCTGGCGAAATATGCAGCCAAAATCCATCTCATCCACCGCAGTGACGAATTCAGAGCAGATAAGATTCTGCAGGAAAGAGTCAGAGCCAATCCCAAGATAGAACTGATGCCTTTCTTTGCAGTGGAAAAGATTGATTTTACCAATCCTGAGGGCAGAAAACTGATGCTCAAATCGACCCGGAATGACGAGCAAAGTGTCCTGCCTGTGGATGGCATCTTTATTTTCATTGGCAACGATCCCAATACCAAATTGTTCGAAGGTCAGCTTGAGCTGGAAAACGGATATATTGTTACGGAAAGGTCTCACGAGACATCTGTGGATGGGGTCTGGGCTGCGGGAGATGTGCAGTCCAAATCGCTCAGGCAAGTGGCAACCGCTGTCGGCGACGGAGCTTGTGCCGCCTTTAGAATCAACAGATACATAGAAAACTGGAGTGAATGATGCCGGAACTGCCGGAAGTGGAAACTGTCCTGCGCGGACTAAGAAAAAAGATAAATGGGATGCCCATCTGTCAGCTTGATTCGCTTTACAAGGGCACTGTCATCTATGATAAAGATATTGTGCAGCCGCTTTTTCCGGCTGAAGTAACCGATTATGAACGCCGGGGCAAATACATCATCCTGCATCTTGCCAGTAAGAATGCGCTCATCATTCATTTACGCATGACTGGCAAATTAATCTATACGGAAGAAGACAATGAGGAAGCTAAGCATGTGCGTGCCCTGCTTTCCCTTACAGGCTGCGCCAGAGTGCTTTTTAACGACATCCGCACCTTTGGCAAAATCATCGTCACGCCAGAAAGCAAGATTTCCGGCTATCTGCCCAAGCTTGGTCCGGAACCGCTTTCCGATGAGTTTGACGATAAGTATCTGAAAGCTGCTCTGCACAGAAAATCCGCTCCCATTAAAAATGCACTGCTGGATCAATCCATAGTGGCAGGACTGGGAAATATCTATGTCTGTGAAATCCTTTACCGGGCAAGGATTAATCCCGAAACGCAAGCCAATGCACTCACCCCGGCAAAGCTGAAGCAGATAGTCTTGCACACCAAAGAAGTGATTGCTGAAGCCATCTCAAAGAACGGCACCAGCATTTCGGACTACCGTCAGGTGGACGATAAACGCGGAGAATTCCAGGCATTTCTTCAGGTTTACCAGAAGGAGACCTGTCCCAAGGGGCATCCGGTCAAAAGAATCAAACAAGCCGGCAGAAGCAGCTTTTACTGCCCTGTCTGCCAGAAGTAACATAGTATAATCCGTCTTGTCATATCGAGTTTGGCGAAGTGTGAATATCTCGCCAACGCAGATTTTTCCCTTGTCTGTTTTTGAACTTTGAATACTTTATCTATATTGAAAAAAATATTCAGGAGAGTAAATGAAACCGGTTCAATTAAAAGAAAATATCTGGTGGGTGGGAGTAATAGACTGGGATTTGCGCTGTTTTCACAGCTATGGAATCCATCATGGCACCACCTATAATGCTTATCTGATAAGGGATGAAAAGGTTGTGCTGATAGACAATGTGGATGACGAGCATTACGAAGATATGCTCAAGCGCATCAGCGAAATAATTGACCCGGCAAAGATAGACATCATCATCCAGAATCATGTTGAGATGGACCATTCCGGCAGTCTGTTGAAAATGCTGGAGCGTTATCCTCATCTGGAGATATATACCAATGCCATGGCGGTCAAAGGACTCAAGCTGCAGTTCAAGACAGACTGGAAATTTCACGAAGTCAAGTCCGGCGACACGCTCAACATCGGCAAGCGCAATCTGACCTTTGTGACCACACCGATGGTGCATTGGCCAGACAATATGGTGACCTATTGTCCTGAGGAGAAAATCCTCTTTTCCAACGACGCTTTTGGTCAGCATGTGTGCGCAACCGAACGTTTTGACGACAACTATCCCCTCGACCTTGCCCTGAAGGAAGCTCAGCACTATTACGCCAATATTGTGATGCCCTATGGCAGCCAGGTGCAGAAAGCTATGGAAACAGTGGGCAAGCTGGAACTGGACATGATTGCGCCCAGCCACGGCATCATCTGGAAAAGCCATATCTCCGAAATCATTAGCAAGTACAAGTTATGGGCAAATAATGACACTATTCCGAACAAAGCAGTGATTGTCTATGACACCATGTGGAAGAGCACTCAGAAGCTGGCTTATGCCATTGCCGATGCGATGGAAAGTCTGGGTATCAGCTATCAGATGTTCAATCTGAAAAACGGTTTCAGGTCAGACATCATGCATGAAATTCTGACCAGCCGGTTCA
>DAHVPA010000086.1 GCA_027318525.1 Candidatus Cloacimonadota bacterium
ATCCATGATGGCAACTGGTCTTATCCCGATTATGCCAATTTTAGAGCATACATTGCAGGAGTTGATTTAAAAGCCAAATTCCGTCCTGAATGGCGTTGGGCTAATGTCTGGTTTCCCGACCAGTTTATCAGCCGCATAGCTCCCTACGTGGATGGTGGAGCAGGGATTATCACTTTTGACCCCCAGGATAGAGAAGGGACAGTCATTCCCGGCGATTATACCAAACACGCAGGTGTCTTCCCAGTAGTAGGTGGAGGCATTTCTCTCTTCAGCCGTCTGGGTGTGAATGCCGATTTGGGAATTGAATATCACAAAGTCAATAGTGACTTCCTTGATGGCGTAAAGGATAACGGCGATAAAGATGCTTTCTGGACCGGTTATATAAACCTGATGCTGATTAGCACCTGTAAAGTGCCTGTCCCCGGAGTCAAGATTCCCGAAGAACCGGAACCCATTATCGAACCCGAACCGGAAGTTGCATTTTTGCCACAGCTCTTTGTAACTCCACCTGTTCAGAATGTTCCTTACCAAAAGGGACAGACCACATTTGACGTGGAATCCAATGTTTCATGGATAGTGTCTGAAGGCGAAGACTGGTTCAGTGTGGAGCCCGGAAGCGGAGCCAATAACGGAACCCTGACAGTGAATTATGATGCCAACCCGACTGAAATCCAACGCACCGGCACCATTACAGTAGCTGGCGGCGGTATAACCCGCACCGTTCAGGTTGTGCAAGGTGCTCCCAGACTCGAAGTTACGCCACCCATCCAAAATGTGCCCTATCCTGCCGGCACCACCACCTTTGACGTAGCTTCCAATGTTGCCTGGACTGTTGAGGAAAATGAGGACTGGTTCAGCGTTGAACCTGGAACAGGTATTAACGATGGAGTTTTAACCGTAAATTATGATGCGAATCCCAAATCAGTCATCCGCATGGGTCAGCTCACTGTTTCCGGAGGAGGTTTGACTCGCACAGTAAACGTTGTTCAGGCAGAACGAAAAATAGAATTTACCAAAGAAGTGAACCTGATTATTGAAGGTGTTAACTTCAAGACTGATAAAGCAGACCTGACAGAAGGTGCAAAACTTATCCTGGATGAAGTGGTTAAAACGTTAACCGAATTTCCGGAAGTAACATTGGAAATTCAGGGTCATACCGATAGCGATGCCAGCGATGCTTATAACATAGACCTGTCTAAACGGAGATCCTTCTCAGTTAAGAAGTATCTGGTAGAACACGGCATTGCTGCCGACCGCCTGACCAATTCCTGGTTTGGCGAGCGTAAACCGATTGCCACAAACTCAACACCCGCAGGGAAAGCCAAAAACCGCCGCATTGAATTTAAGCGGACAGATTAAACGCAGACTTGAATCAAAAGAACGGGGTTCAGCTCGAACCCCGTTTTCTTTTCCAAAATGTTTATAAAGGTGATTACTGATAACAAACAAGGTGTTTCAGACTGCAGATATGATTGCTACCAATCAGGCATTGCGAAAGCATTCTTGTTTATACGCAGTAATTTTCCATTGACGATAAATCCATTTCTGGAAAATTGCCCAAAATAAGCAGAATTATAATCTTAAGGAGTATATAATGGCCAAAAATCATCGCGGAAAAGGAATCAGAACCCTACCGAACCACGGACGTGGCGAATGCCCAGGTTGTCATCGCACCGGAGTCAAGCTCACGCATGAACTGAAAGTCGGGGAAAAAACCCTGAAAGTCTGCAAGATCTGCAAGAAAGTTAATCCCAGCTCGTTAGCTGCATAGTTTTTACATCCTGAAATCGGCGAAATCCGGTTTCAGGATTTTTGTCTTCTGACGAAATGCACCCATATTACAAGTTTTCAGTTGTATTATCAATCTTCTTCCTCACAATAACCTCTCTCTCCTGTGTGACGATTGCTTTTGACCTTACCAAATCGGAAAATGCCGGTAACGCAGACTGGGTAATAGGCACGTCACCAAATTGGACAGGAGCATACTCGGATTTTGGAACTGCTTTACGAACTCTGGGATATACCACTCAGACATTAACAGGATCAAGCATCACTGCTTCTGTGCTAGCCAATGTTGATGTGCTTGTCCTGCCTGAGCCACAGGATCCTTTTACCACATCAGAAAGAAATGCCATTCTTAGTTTCGTCCAGAATGGAGGAGGGCTTTTTTTAATAGCTGATCATGACGGCAGTGATAGAAACAACAACGGTTGGGATTCCAGACGCGTGTACAACGAGTCACTCTTAACCGCATCGACTTACGGCATCAGCTTTGATGCCAATAGTATTTATGCTGATCCAACCACTTTGATTGAAAACCCACAGACGCAAATCACAAGCGGTATAACTCAAGCCGGAATGTATGCCGGATGCAGCATCACACCCTCCGGAAACGCAGTGACCCGGATTTGGTTGCGTAATCTGAATGAAGAAGGACTTGTTACCAACACCTACGGATTGGGCAGAATAGCAGCTTATGGAGACAGCTCTCCCTTTGACGACGGGACAGGCAATAGCGGCAACGATCTGCATGATGGCTGGCATGAATACCACAATGCACAGCTGGGTATAAATGTTGTTCAATGGCTGGCTCAGCAGGTGCAATCGTCAGTAGTTTTTTCCACCCCCATCCTTGTACCATCTATTCCTGTGATTAATCAATCAGTGGAAATAAGAATAAATATCCAATCAACTCAAGCAATTAGTTTTGTCTACCTATATTGGAAAACAACCGGAGGCTTCAATCCTGTGCTCATGACTCTGCTGAACGGCACAACTTATAAAGCAGTAATTCCAGCTCAGACTACACCCAGTATAGTTCAATACTATGTATTAGCCAGAACATCCGGTAACCTGACCGGATACTATCCAACCGGAGCACCCGCCAGTCTGGCAAGCTATAATATAGGTCCCACCGCCAATGAAGACGAAACTTCATCTCCGGAATTGCCATACTCCATATACCCCAACCCCTCAAAAGCCAGAAGAGATGAAATCACATTCAAAAGCAAAGCAGGAACCAGAATCCATATATTCAATTCTAAAGGTGAAAAACTCAAATCCATTATTTCAGCCCAGGATATGGTGACCTGGGACGCCAATGATGATAACGGCAGGAAATGCCAATCCGGAATCTACATTATCCGTTTTGTAGATGGTACGTCAGTAATCAGTAAAAAACTCATACTGACAGACTAAGGTAAAGGTGGGCTTGAAACCAATCAAGCAGTTTGGACAACACTTTCTGATTGATGAAAGTCTCGCCGAAGAGATAGTCAAGGCTGCTGATATCAATACTTCTGATCCTGTATGGGAGATAGGTCCAGGAAAAGGTGTCCTGACCAAAAGAATTTTAAATTTAACAGACAACCTCACTGCCTTTGAAATTGATACGCGATTGATTGCCCTTTTGACAAATCAGTTTGGGATGGGTTTAAAACTGATCAACCGGGATATACTTGCGTGCGATTGGCACGATTTACTTGAACAAAACTTTCTGGAAAGCGGAAAGAAGGCAGTTCTTGTCTCCAACCTGCCCTATCAGATTACATCACCCATCTTGTATCGGGTAGAAGAAAATGCTTGCTGGATAGATAGAGCAGTTTTTATGATGCAGAGAGAAGTGGCACAAAGATTGACTGCTTCTCCCGGCAAAAAAGCTTATGGAGTCCTCACTTTGAAGTTATGCCATTCTTTTGTCATTGAGCATTTGTTTGATGTTCCTCCAATAGCTTTCGATCCCCCCCCTCAAGTCTTTTCCAGCGTCATAAGACTAATACCACGTCAGGATAAACCAAAACTCAAATCCCTTGACATGTATTTCAAAATCATTCACACAGCCTTTAATCATAGAAGAAAAAATTTAAAAAATAACCTTAAAGAATTGTTTTCAAATGATATGCTAAGAGAACTTGAACTGACGAGCGGTATTGATTTCAACCGCAGAGGAGAAACTATTGATGAAACCGAGTTTGTTCATCTGGCTGATTGTGTTTGTCGGCTTACCGATGCTCAGTCCGGCTCAGAACAACGATTTCAGCCTTAGTTTATATAACAGCAGCAAACAACTCAGGCTGGACCAGAATACCAGTTATTCTCTAAATCCCTTCCGTTCCTGGCAGATGCAGATTTACAGCTCAAATTCGGAAGATAAGAGGCTAGATTTCAACCAAACCAGCCAAACCAGCCGTCTTAGTATTGCACTATCCCGAAAGAGCAAGCTCATGAATCATGAATTCCGCACCGGTTATGAATATTTGCTGGATCACAGTGACCTGGAGAATGAGCTGAATCCTTACAGTAATAAAACCGGTTACCTTGGTTATGGTATGGTTTTTACTCCTGTTGACAGTTTGGTTCTGACTGGACAATTCAAAGGTTATTATCGGCGAGAAAAGGACAGGTATCTGGATAATCATATTCTGATTAGTAATGGTTTACAAAATCTACTTTCTATTAGTTATACAGCTGATTTTACGGATAAGTATCTAAGGATTGCCTGCAATACTGATAACAAAGCACTGGATTGGGAAAAATTCCGTTCCCTTACAGCTAGTCTGTCAGCTGCATATCTTGGAGATAAAATCAATGCAGATTTCATTGCCGGAGGCGGAACAAAAGCAGAAGACCTTTATGTGCTGACCAGTCCGGAACCTGGCGATATGAGCAGCTTTTATGATAGATATGACCATCAAAAACATAATTTTTTAAACACCTCCTTAAATCTCAATCTGCCCCTAAGTGATTATTTTATTTGCAGATTATCAGAATCGTACAATTTAAACACATATTTACATGACATCAATAGAAGCCGTAATACAGGCGACTACAATAGTCAGAGCCAATTAACATTAGAGTATGCTGTCACTGACAAGATCCGCCTGACTTCCAACAACCAATACAGCTATTATATAAAAGATCTTTCCTATATTGATAATTCAAGGATAATCGAGACCAGAAGCAGCAACTGCGGAATCGCCTGGGAATACAATAAAGATGACAGCCTTTCGGCAGATTATACGATTGAGCTTAGAAGGACAATATATCCTGACAGTGGAAATGATCTCGATAATGACTATTTAAGCGCAATCTGGAGATTGGGTTGGAGTATGTTTTTGAAAGACAGACTCAGACTTGCCAACCGCATTCTTTATCTACAAAGGCAAGAAGTGTTCATCGATTCCTGGTTATCTGCTAACAACAATAATCTGACAAGTCTTCAATGGCAGCCTGAGATCGACCTGTTAATTGGAGACTGCTTGATGCTGAAACAGGAATATCAGTTGAGAGCTGATTATGATGATTACCTATATAATGACTTTTCCGGTATCAAAGACACTTTTTACCGTCAGGCTGGCACTTCCTGTCACCTTATCTATGATACTTCACCTTTGGCTGCCAAGCTGGAAATTCCCATATGGGCTGATCTGCCTTTTCGAAGCCGTGATCTAACTGCTTTCAGATTGGATTTGGGATATGCTTGGGAACGTAACGAAACCAGTTCTAAAGAAGGTTATATCTATTACATTAATGGAAGATATGATAGACAAACCCTTAGTTTGCTACTGCAAAAACAACATGGAATTGTAATCGGGCAAATCTTTCCCAAATACAGCTGGGGCAATTGGAAAGAAATGAACCTTCTCGTATCTGCAGCAATCAAGATGAATAGCAACTCATCTTTTGAGTTGAGTTTAAATCCTCTGGGACCTGATCTCGACTCTCTTGACTGGAGATTTGGTTGCAATCTGGCTTTGGCTTTCTAGGCTCAGATCAGAGTAAAAACCTTTAACAAAATAAGGGCAAAAAAGACAAGATTTGCAGCAATACTGATGTAAAGAAGGAAGCTTAATCTCGAAACAAGATCTCTGTTGTATTGAATCTTTTTTTCGAGTCTTACCAGCATATTCTCAATAGTCCCCAACTGCTCAGTAGTCTTATCCAGCTTCTTAATATTGCTGTTATGGGCTGCATCTCTTTTCCAGTGTTCCATTAACTCAAAGACAATAGTAATGAAAGATGGTAGATAACGCTTGAAGTTCTTCTCTGCCATTACTTCTCCCCAAAATTATACCCAATATTTAGATAATGAGTGGGATCCAAGACACTATGCTGGGTAAATGAATAATCCAAGACGATGCCAATCAATCTGAAACTAGCTCCAGCAGACCAAGTAGCAGGATTCTGATGAACACCGGCTCTGAGATAAAGAGGATCAAACAAACGCAATTCCACTCCTCCCATAAATTCTGTATCTTCGGCAAAATCCTTTTTCATTTCAATACTGGTTATAACCTGGTCATAGGGAATATAAGATAAGCCCATGGAGAACTTGCGCGGAAGATTGTGACGGTTTGCTTCTCCCATCTTTGGGTTATTAAGATTGCTTACAGCAAAACCGAATTTTGTGCGTTGGTGTAATTCTGCAACAGCTCCGACATTTATTCCAAAAGCAGTATCTTCATCATAACCATCCATACCCAATGAATAAAAGCTGGCTGACCATCCCACCTGAATGGAAGAATGGATATCCTCCATCAGCCGAAACCCATGTGCTAGTGTATATTGTTGCTCTGAAAGAAGAGCTTCTTCTTCAAAATTAACATCAAAAGAACTTATTCCTAGCCCAAGTGTTCCATATTTTTTGGGCAGAGGATAAACGAAGCTACCTGTTTTCAACTCAGAAAATTTCTGACCGAATAATTGAGCTGTTCCAACGGAAGCACTCATTGGTGCATACGCAAGACCGGCAGGATTATAAAACACTCCATTAGCATCATCGGAAAGAGTGACATAGGCATTGCTCATACCGCGGGCACGGGCAGAGGGTTGATAATCATTAAAAACAGCCGACAGCAATCCCAGATTGAGCAAAAGAAATGCAACAAGTAATATAGGTCTGATTTGATAATTCTTTTTCATTAGATCCTCCTCCCTATTTCAACTCAGCCGCAACAACTATCGGTTGAACTGAAGTCTCTGAGTTGCCATTTACCCGGTCAATGATTTCCAGATGGCAATAGTACAATCCTATGGGCAGCAGGTTTTTATTTCTATCACGTCCATCCCAAGAGTAGAACTCTATGCCGTTGGATGTTTCAATAATTTTATTAACCGGTGTTGCGACCAGCCTGCCTTGACTATCGTAGATACGAATAATTGCTTTGGAACTTGAAACACCAGTTTGAACCAAGCACCCGTATTCTATGGTTATCTTTTGGTTCAGCCAGGGGTTAAAAATGTTCTTTTTATTGTAGTTGCTGTTATAAATGCTGAGCCAGGAAATCCTTTTCCTTATTGGAATGGTTACCTTGCCATCAGTCAGCAGGTTTACTGATATGCTGTCATTGAATGTCCCCGATGTCAGATCGAGCGGAGATTCGCCGTATGATAATGTGCGGAATAAAAGTTTTAACAATGTTCCGTTATTAGTAGGCGATACCAAAGCGTTATCGCTGGCATAACTTATATACACAGTATCCTCGAGTGCTGATAACTCTATTGACGGATATGTGTCAGACAGTGTATTGGAGATGTCGGCATCTACAAAACTCAAAATCCTCTTGTTAAAGCCTACTCTCAATGTGTATTTTCTAACTCCCCAGATCTCTTCCATTTTGGAAACAGTCACATTAACCGGTTTCACCTCGTTTTTAGTAGCCTCTACATTCTCCAGTTTCAAAGAAATGGTATTTATATCTGCCAGAGGGATCATATCAGCATCACCTCTGGGATTAACTCTGTA
>DAHVPA010000087.1 GCA_027318525.1 Candidatus Cloacimonadota bacterium
AAGCCTACATCTATATCCGTGGCGAATACAAACTAAGTATCGAACGTCTGCGCAAGGCAATCAAGCAGTGCTATGACTACGGCATTTTGGGCAAGAACATCTTCGACAGCAAGTTTGATCTCGATATCGATCTCAAAATCGGTGCCGGAGCTTATGTCTGCGGAGAAGAAACCGCACTGATAGAATCACTCGAAGGCAATCGCGGAAACCCCCGCTGGAAACCGCCCTTCCCTGGTGTAAAAGGACTTTGGGGTTGCCCCACAGTGGTCAACAATGTGGAAACCCTCACCAACGTTCCTTTTATCATCAAAAATGGTGCGGATGAATACAAGAAATACGGCACTCCCGAATGCAGCGGCACCAAGGTTTACACAATTCTTGGCGATGTGGCATTCCCCGGATTGTGCGAAGCTGATATGGGCACAACTCTGCGCACCATTATCAACGAATACGCCGGTGGTATGAAACAGGGTTACCGTTTCAAAGCTGCGTTAATCGGCGGTGCAGCCGGTGTTATTCTAAGCGACAGGCTGCTTGATGTAAAGATGGATTTGGCTAGTCTGAACCAATACTCGGCTGTCTTGGGTTCCGGTGCTATCCTCGTCATGAACGAAAATACCAGCATTGTGGATATGCTCTGGTCAATCCTGCGCTTTTTCCGTCATGAATCCTGCGGTAAATGCGCTCCCTGCCGAAACGGTTCTCAGCAGCTTTACAGCCTGATCAGCAAAATCCGCAAAGGCGAAGGTACTGAAGACGATTTGGACATGCTGCAAATCATTGCCGATACAATGCAGCAAACTTCTTTCTGCGCTCTGGGGCAATCCCCGGTGATGCCGATACGCAGCGCTCTGGATAATTTCAGAGATGAATTCCTGGCGTTAACAAAGAAATAAGATAGATATCTGGAGGAAAACCTCATGGCTAAGAAAGTCAATATCTGGATAGATGGAAACCATATCGAAGTCGAAGACACGATGACCATCATCGAAGCTGCCGACAAGTATGGCGTCCATATTCCCCGTTTATGTTACCATCCTGACCTTCCGCCCACAGCCAATTGCGGCGTCTGCGTCGTTGAAGTGTCAGGCAATCCCCTGCCTAAAAGAGCCTGCTGCACACCTGTGGCAGAAGGGATGAAAATTAACACCAACAGCAAGAAACTGCGTTCCTATCGCAAGACTTTGGTAGAAATGATTCTCAGCAACCACGAAGTGGTCTGCCCCACCTGCGCTGCCAACAACAAATGCGAACTGCAGACCCTTGCCAACAATCTGGGTGTCGATCCCGACCATCTGCCCACCATTCTGCACAAGGCAGTAAAAGACCAGACCAGTCCTTCCATCATCCGCGACGTGAATAAATGCATCGCCTGCGGACGTTGTGTGACTGTCTGTAATGAAGTGCAGACCGTTTATGCCCTTACCTTTGCCGATCGTGGCTTTGACAGCCATGTGGATACTGCTTTTGCCGGCGGTATGGCAAACAGCCCTTGCGTCAATTGTGGTCAGTGCACCGTGTATTGCCCCACCGGCGCTTTACGTGAAAAGAGCGAAATCGATGCAGTCTGGGAAGCCATCCTTGACCCTGACAAACATGTCATCGTGCAGGAAGCTCCTGCCATCCGTGTTTCTCTGGCTGAGGAATTTGGTATGGAACTCGGCACCGTCACCGTTAAGAAGATGTATGCCGCCCTGCGTAAGCTTGGCTTTGACGCAGTAATGGATACCAACTTCACAGCTGACCTGACCATTCTGGAAGAAGGCACTGAGCTGGTGGAAAAGCTCAAAGCCGGCAGCAAGAAACCCGTGATAACTTCCTGCTCACCGGGCTGGATTAAATTCATGGAAACCTATTATCCCGATTTGGCAGATTGCGTCAGCACAGCAAAATCCCCCATGTCCATGTTCGGCGTTTTGGCTAAGACCTATTATGCCCAGGAGCAAAAGCTCGACCCCGCCAAGATAGTGACTGTGGCAATCATGCCCTGCACCGCCAAGAAGTTCGAAGCCCGTCGCCCCGAACTGCGCGATTCCGGCTATCAGGATACCGATTATGTCCTCACCACCCGCGAATTCCTGCGCATGGTGCATGAAGGCGGCATCGACTTCAAGAACATCAAGGATGAAGATGCTGATGAGACCATGAGCTTCTACACCGGCGCTGGCACCATTTTTGGCGCAACCGGCGGTGTGATGGAAGCTGCCATCCGCTCTGCCTATACTCTGGTTACCGGAGAGGAACTGGAAGATATCGATATCAAGGCAGTGCGCGGATTGGTCGGCGTCAAGAAAGCCACCATTCCCGTTCCCGGCTTTGGCGACCTGAATGTTGCGGTTGCTCATGGTTTGGGCAATGCGCGTGTCCTGATGGATGAAATCAGAGCCGGTCTGGCAAAAGACGGCGTCTCCCCCTATCATTTTGTGGAAATCATGGCTTGCCCCGGCGGTTGCGTTGGCGGCGGCGGACAGCCTTACGGCAACGATATGGCTATGCGTGCCCGCAGAGGTGAAGGTCTTTACAAAGAAGACAAGAGCCTGCCCGTCCGCAAGAGCCATCACAATCCTGAAGTTAAGCGCATTTACGAGCGTTTCTTGGAAAAGCCCAATTCACCGCTTGCCCTCAAACTGCTCCACACCTATTATTTCAAGCGCTCAGTCACTTCCGGACAAGTCACCGAACAGGCGACCCACAAACATCACTAAAAATGACGTTCCGGAGTCATTCCGGAATCCAAATACCGATTCAAAGCCCGTCTCCGGACGGGCTTTTTTCTGCTCTTTTGCCATATAAAGTTACAGATTATATTGACACTCACGTCTCATCTTGAACATCCTGCAACATATAATAAATCATTTACCGGACTCCCTTCTTCCTTGCTTACCCATCCCGCAGCCTCCGCCAGCCTCTCGGACTTTTCCCGGGAGGCAGCGGGGAAAGAGCGGGACGGGTATTCAAGCAGGAAGGCTGCAGGATGCACTATGGTCTAAAGAGCGATTTATGGAATACCAATCGTGCAACATTTGCTTGACAATCCAGGGATTATCGAAAATTAAATATCCACACTAAAGAATGCAGTCAATCAAACGGGAAAGAAAAGTGAGGATTTCGGATGAAAATGATGCGCTTGTTATTAGTTTTATTGATGTTAAGCGGAATTTTCCTGATTTTTGGCAGAGCGGATGCAGACGCCAATCCCAATCAACCGCAACATGCAGCTGACCGGTTTAGAGTAAAGCTTACTGCCAAAGCTGATGCAGCTACCGATTTACCGGAAGAATACAATTCCCGTTCAGTTGCTTTTGGAATTCCAACCTTGGATGACCTGCTGACCAAGTATCAGGCAGAAGCAGTAGTCCGTGCTCATATCAGACCAATGGACACCGCCTGGGAAAAGAAAACCGGCTTCGACCGCTGGTTTATAATCCAAGTCCCAATCGGAACCGATATTCCGACGGCAGTGGCTGATTTCGGACAATGTGCTGAAATTGAAGAAGCTGACTATGAACATTATCTCTATCCGACCTTCGTTCCCAACGATCCATATTACTCCAATAACTGGGGTCACAACAATACCCAGCAGCTACTCAAATGGGATCCGCCCAATAATCCTAGCGGCAGCCATTCCGGTATTCCGGTTGGTGTGATTGGATTTGACAGTAATGCAGCTCAGGCTTGGGAATACCCTCAGGGCATGGGCAGCACAGCTATCGTGATTGCAGTCATAGACACGGGTTTTGACCGTTCACATCCGGATTTACGATTTACCACAGGTTATGATTTCGGCTGCGGGGACGCTAATCCCGACTTTACCTATAATAGCGCTCACGGCACCTGCTGTGCCGGAATCGCCGCCGCCAAGGGTCATAATGGAATCGGCATTACAGGGGTGGCGGGAAACTGCTATGTCATGCCCCTGAAAGTAACGGATGCCTGGGGCTATTTTACCACAACAGCCATCAACAATTCACTCATATATGCCGCCGACCACGGAGCTGACATCGTTAGCATGAGCTTTGGTTCGACCAATGGACTACTGACTAACACCTATTGCGACTATGCCCTGGAATACGCTTATAATCATGGACTAACCCTCTTTGCTGCCACAGGCAACGACGACCACTATGGACTATGTTATCCAGCATATAACCAGTATGTAATCAGCGTAGGAGCAGCCAGCCCGGAAGGATACAGAAAATTCAACAACTCCGGTGACGGTGAATACTGGTGGGGTTCAAACTGGGGCTCCAATACCCAAAACGACCGTTTTTCCGTCGATATCATGGGACCCACCATCCTGCCCGCTACAGATATTGTGGGCAGTGGCGGTTACGACGCCGGAAACTATGATTTATACTTCAACGGTACTTCCTGCGCCACTCCATACGTAGCAGGTGTGGCAGCCTTGGTGAAATCACGCAATCCCTCCCTGACTCCGGAACAGGTCAGAACTGCCCTGACCTCCACTGCCATTGACCTGTATTACAGCACTTTGCCGGGCTGGGACAGATACACCGGCTACGGATTCGTCAACGCTTTCAATGCTCTTTACAGCGTCTCGGACGGAACACCTTTTTGCCGAATTACTTCACCGGTAACCCTGCATGGCATTACCATCGGCGAGACAGTCAGGATTTCCGTGACCGCCTTTGATACCAACACCGGAGGCAGCATCAACCGGGTGGAATTCTACCTGGATAGTGCTACTACGCCAGCCTATACTGACAATGCTGCTCCCTATTACTGGGACTGGAACACTACCGGTGTTTCCTATGAATCGCACATTATCAAAGCCAAGGCGTATGACAATGAAGGAAACAGCTATACACATTCTATCCAGCAAACACTGCTCTATGCAGCTTCAGACGGCTTTGAAGCCACGTTTTTGAGCACATTGCCCTGGATAACCACAGGTGATGCAGACTGGTATCTGGAAACGGATGAATTCTATTGCGGCAGTAAAGCTGTTTGCTCCGGTGACCTGACTCAGGAAGGCGATACCAGTTCACTTACCTGCACTGTCAACATCACTACGGCAGGTAACTACTACTTTTACCGCAAACTGGTTTCCGAAGTTACTTACGACTATCTGCGGTTCTATCTGGATAATGTGCTGATGCAGGAATGGTCGGGCAATGTAAGCTGGTATTGGTATCAGAATTATATCACAACCGGAGTGCATACCTTCAAATGGGTTTATACTCATGGGGGAGGAAGCGTTCATTATGGGAAGGCTTTCCTGGACCATTTCAAGCTGCCACCTTTCTCAGCCAATACCAATCCAGATATACAATGGGGTCCGTCTTCCTTTACGTCTACAATACCCCAAGGCTCGTTTGATGTCCAATATCTGCATATCAGCAATTGGAATAGCCCGGCTGTGACTTTCCTGGCTCATCTCCCTGTTAAAACTCTAACCCAGATCGAAGAGACTTTTCCAACATTGAGTACTCTTCCTACAGGATGGTCTTCCACCAATGAACTGGGCAACCATCCCTGGACCGTTAATACCGGTGGATTCAACAGCCTGCCGCCGACTGCCTATGATGGTGAATATAATGCCAGATTCACTGTAACCACTTCTGCTGCCATCACCAGATTGACTTTACCTCCAATAGACCTGAGTCTGGCAACCTCTGCCACGCTAAGTTTCTGGCATACGCAAATGCCTGTGCAACTCAACGGCACAGGCGCAATGGGAGTTTATTACAAAACCAGTGCCGGTGGAAACTGGATTCTGCTCCAATCCTATACCTCAAACCTCAATGAATGGACGCGGGAATCCATCGCTTTGCCCAATCTGTCTTCCACCTACTACATATCATTTTTAGGGACGGGAAACACTTATTACACCATTTGCCTGGATAAGGTGAGAATCACGAAAAGAAGCTATGCGGAAACAACCACACCCTGGTGCAGATTTGAAGTAAGCAACTATATTACTGATACAATCGGTCCCATGAGTTTTTACACTTATATGTTCCAGTTTTCTTCCATCGGACTGAATCCCGGAACCTATGAATCGGAAATCACGATAACCAGCAACTGCACTGCCAACCCTGTCATAACCATACCAGTTACCCTGAATGTCTATGCTGCTACTCTGGATGCTCCTGTCAACCTGACAATCACCAGGAATGAAACGGGAGATGCAGTGATATTAAACTGGCAGGCACCACCCGGTTTCCCATCCAGATATGATATTTACAAGGCGTATGCGCAGGATTTTTCCGATGGAGTTTTAATTGGAAATGTCCCCGGCAGCCAGACAACATTCATAGACCCATCCGATTTTACTATGCGTAAGGCTTTTTATCGGATAAAAGCTGTCAGAGACTGACCTCAACCCTTGCACTTCAGTTTCTTGCAGATCCGGCGGATATGATATTTCGGTCCGGTCAGCACCAGTTCATCCTCTTTGAGAATGACGCTGATGTTGCCTGCAGCCTTGCCTGCATAGATATTAGGCGTGAAAGTAACAACATTCCTGATTTGATTATGGGGGTGATAACCCAGCTTGGACATTTCCAATACCAATGATTCCAGAGCATCTGCATTGTCCTTGATTTTAATTGTTACAGAACCCACCCTATAGAACACACCGAGCATAAATCCATAGACCAGAGCGATGAACAGCGCCGGGATAAAACTATTGATAAAAGCATTCTTCAAGGTGCATTCGGTTGTATAAATCCCAATCAGCATGATGATCAGCAGGAATGGCAACCATGCCGTCAACCCAATCATCAGCGAAACGCCCAGATATCCTCTCAGTTTCATTTCTTCTTCCTGTTGATGGTATTTCCGTTACTTTGTAATAATGACCTTGGCAGTTCCCAAGCTCTTTCCTGATGTTACTTTCAACAAATAGATGCCGGCAGAGTAGGGAAACAGCTGTTCGTTCAGGTCAAGACTCAGTTTTTTCTGCAGCGGTTCCAGATATGTGGACAATAGCCTTTGCCCTTTCAGGTTATAGAGTTCCACTTTCACATCAGCCGTGTTTTTGCTCAGTTCAATGTAAATCCTATCCCGGGCTGGATTTGGATAAACCCTCATCAGCAGCGGCGACACTTCCGGATTATCAAACTGATCTTCAATCCCTGTATTGATAAAGGTTGTATCTGCATACGATATATTATCAGAGGAGAAGACCAACCTTGCTGAGATCCAATCGCCGATTACTGCCGGATCTATCACTGCAATATAGTGCATTGTGCTGCTCCAGTCCGGTGCGCTGGAATAGGTCATGGGGTAGTGCTGCAACTCATCAATGACCACTTCGCTGGTGAGTGGAAAATAAGCTTCAGCACTGTAATAATCAGCTTCGAAATGCAACATGCCGTCCGTCCCTGTCTGCAGGGATGCGTTGCTTAACGTAGGAGCTGTTGCGTTAGCTTGAGGGACAGGCAATTGAATATCCCAAAGCCTATAGCCAAAGGATTGGTCTGCAATCAGGACACCTTCGCTCAGATTAATCTTGTTGGTCATAAACGTTCCTGCCAGTTCAGGATGTGCGTTGCTGTACCAGGCAGAAAAGAGCGGGTCTGCCAGAAGGTCTGATTTATTACAAGTCAGCAGCAGCAGATTAGAAGCATTATCAATCGTGACCTCAATATTTCCGATTCGAGCCATGTCTGAAGTTGTCTGACCCGTGATGCGATACAAGCCGGGAGAGATTATGCCTGCAATGTCGATTGTATACATCAGTCCCCACACCACCGGATTGAGGTCATGCACA
>DAHVPA010000088.1 GCA_027318525.1 Candidatus Cloacimonadota bacterium
TGGAAACATCCTGTGTCAGAAACCCGCACCGTGGGGGATTACCGTCAGTCGCTGATAGAAAATCTGTTCAGCTCCATGCTCAACCTGCGTCTGCAGGAGCTTTCCCAAAAACCCAATCCACCCTTTATTTACGGTTATAATTTCAAATATAACATGCTGCGCACCAAGGCAGCTTTTATTATGGCAACCAGCACTGCGGATAATGGTATGCTGACAGGCTATAAGGCTCTGCTGACGGAAGCGGAAAGAGTCAGAAGATATGGTTTTACCCAGTCTGAATTTGAACGCACGGTGCAGACCATGCTGAGAAATTCGGAACGCTCACTGGCAGAAAAGGACAAGCAGGATTCAGACCGTCTGGTCTGGAGATATGTTTCCGCTTTCACGCGCTCCAATCCTGTGATGAGCATTGAGCAAAACGTGGCTCTGAACCGTCAGCTTTATGCAGGGATATCCCTGGAGGAAGTCAACAACCTGAGCCAGACCATGATGCCGGACAGCAACCTGGTCATATCTGTCACCGCACCTGAAAAAGAAAACGATGCCCTGCCCAAAGAACAGGAATTGCTCGACCTGCTGGCTCAGGTCAACGCTGAGGACATTGCTCCTTATGTTGACCAGTTCAGCGATGCAGACCTGCTCAGCCAAAAGCTCACACCCGGTAAAATCGTTAAACAAAAGTATTACAAAAAAGCGGGAATCCGCCAGTGGAAACTCAGCAACGGCGTGACTGTCCTGCTCAAACCCACTGCTTTCAAGAACGATGAAATCCTGCTCAAAGCGTTTAGTCCGGGCGGAACTTCTCTCTACGGACTGGAAGACCTTTTTGCAGCCAGAGAGGCAGCAGGAGTAATTGTGGAAGGCGGAGTGGGCAGCTTTAATTCGACCACGCTGCAAAAGAAGCTTGCCGGCAAGATTGTAGGCGTCGAGCCATATATCTACTCCAATGAAGAAGGCTTTACAGGCAGCAGTTCCAAAGCTGACCTGGAGACGATGCTGCAGCTTGTCTATCTCTATGCAACCCAGCCACGGGTGGATGAAGACAGCTACGCTTCCTGGCTATCACGCGAACAGGCTTATCTGCAAAACAGGTCGCTGGATCCGGAAGCCAACTTCAGCGATTCCCTGGATGCCTTTTTATACAATCATAATCCGCGTGTCCGCAACGTCAGAGCTGATGATTTGCTCAGCTTCGACCGCAACCGCATTCTGCAGATATATGGCGATAGATTTGGCGATTTTACCGACTTTACCTTTGTGCTGGTGGGCAGCTTTGACGAAAAGCAGATAAAAAACCTTTGCCTGAAGTATCTTGCCAATTTGCCCGCGCAGGGTAGAAAGGAACAGCCAAGGGATAACGGAGTCCGCTTGCTGACCGGCAAACAGAGCATGGTCATGCAAAAGGGAATGGATCCCAAGAGCGTTGTCAGGCTGCTTATATCCGCTCCCTGCGAGATTAACAGCAAGACCGGATTGCGCCTGCGTAACCTTTCCATGCTGATTGATGAAAAGCTGCGCGAAAACATCCGAGAAGCAAGGGGTGGAGTCTATTTCGTAGGATCATGGGCTTCGGCAGACAAGCTTCCGCAACCCGAATTTGAAATCAATATCTATATGCAGTGCGCTCCTGACAGAGTAGAAGAGCTTACTGATGCTGTGCTTGCCACACTGGACAGCCTGAAAGCAGGTCAGTTCTCTGAGAAATATGTCAACGTTGTAAAAACCACCCGTCAGAAGAGCCTCGAAACTGAGATGACGGAAAACCGCTGGTGGTTGAACAGCATCTATCTGCAGGTGTGGAATGGCTTTCCGCTCAATGATTTGCTGGCAGACCGCACAGATGTAAGCCGTCTGACCTGGAAGGATTTGCAGCAGACAGCCGCTGAATTTCTCCAACACGATAAGAGCTTGCTGAAAGGAATCCTGTATCCGGCACCAGCACCGGCTCAATAGATAGCATTTGATATAGAAAGACGCCTGTTCTTAAGCGCTTTGATACACTTTTGAACAGGCGTTTTCCTTATCTGTTGTCCGCAGGTTTATGTGCCTGACTTCAAAACGGGATTTAGAACAAGACAGTCATCTTGATGAGTGGAATCAGGAGCAAATCTCCTGCGTCACCGGTAAAGGGACGGAAACCTCCCAAATCCCAACTCATCTTGTCTCCTTTGATGCGGACGCCCAGGGTGAGTATCTGACCGCCTTCCTCATCCATTACTTCCGAATAGGTCATCAACTCCGATATGAAGGCAACCCGCTGGGAGACATTGACCAATCCACCCAGTGCCAGAAAGGTCCCATTGTTTACCTTTTCGTAATCGGAAGTGATGCCTACCAAAGCATGAAGACTCGATTTTTGTGTCCCATAGCTGAAGACGTTCAACAGGGAAAGCCCCTCAGCTTTCGGCAACCAGCTCAGAGCTGCAGCAGCCTGCAGTTTACCATATCTGAGATAGTTTTGCTTGATACCCAGAGCGGAATACTCAAAAGCTTCAGGAACGATGGGAAAGGGCATAGCTATGCTCAGATGGGTTCTACCCGTAAGACCGTAAGCATACTGCACAATGAAAATCTCGTAATCTGTGAAGGTGCTGGAGCCTTTGGGCATCGTATAGGCTGTAGGGAGCACCAGTAAAGACTGGTCGGCAGCCTGAAACATACTGTCTGCAACCTGCGCACCTAAAGCTGAAATAGACAGCAACAACAGCAGAAGCAATAATGCCGGACTTTTCATAAAACCTGCCTTGAAGGAGCAATTCTGATTCAAAGCTCCATATAGAGAACATATTGAACATAATTCATCTGTCAATATAAAATTGAACTTTTCTGCAATTACCTGACTTCTGCTCATTACTTCTGCAGCGTTCCAGAGGGTTAATCCCGGACAATGGCAGCAACAATATAGGAATTTCATTGCAGAACAGCCATCCGGAACTCCGTCCAGGACAGCTAAGCCCAACTCATTTTATCTTACTTCAGGACAGGGTTGCTTCTGGTCATGAGCGTCCAAAATAGATTGGAGTGAATCCTGATTATTTTGTTTGACATAAGATAAACAAATATGTTAGATGTAATATTTATGATTTGTAATTCTCAATAAGTTTTGTTTACGATTGCTTGGAATGGGGGTGATAATGAAAAAAACCGTTCTGATGGTTCTTATGTCCATGATTTGCTTAATTTTGATGGGAATGGATATATACGAATCTGGTCACTTTATAATCAACCAGAAGGAATTCCAATTGTCACCTAAGTGTTTTCTTAGAACTGCCACAAATATTTATGAGGAACTCCAGTTTTCAGAAACCTATCAGGAGTTCTCAGATAGTGTAGTCATACAGAGCAGAAATGCCTTATTGGACCTGTATTTGACCGTGAAGCCAGATAAGAATTACGTGAATTGCTTCCAGGCGGTGGTGGAAGCTGTATATAAAGACCAAGTGCGGATTTGCGATATTTATTATGATCTTGAGTTTATCAAGGGGGAGAGACAAAAGATTCTCAAGGGTCCGATTGCCATCGCATCCAGAAATCCGGAAGACAATATTGATCTTTGTCCATACACAGATAAAGTCATAGAGTATAATGACCAGATATCGGGGTTATGGATTATTGGTTCTAATTATGAAGGATGCTCCGGAATTGAATGGATTAAGGATTACTCCATAAGGTTGTATGATCATACTCTGCACTTTGCACGTCTTTATAATCAGACCAATCTCTATGACAAACTAATAGATTATATGCCCAAAAATCCGGGTGATAGAGACAGATGGTCATTCCTTATCTTTAACGAAAAACCCACTCTAATCCAGATCAACCGCTGGTTCGGAGACAAAAAAGCCGCCTTTGCTTTAACAAATGATGCTGATGTGGAAACGGAGTTAAAACTGAAAGCGGTTTATTATGGAAGCACTAATGCTGATAGTCCCAAGTATTTGAATCAGGGGCTGATTGCTAACGGCATCAAGGTGTCAAATACTGTTTTTAGCACTAATTTTAATCAGCTAAATACGTTATGGACTGAGCTAGTGACATTTGGTAACACAATTGGATACCATACATATTCACCAGTAGCCGATTACAGCGCAGATACAGCTTACTCGCTGTCCAATCTAATGTCGCAATATAAAGTGCGGTTGTGGATTGATCATGGATTGCCTCAAAACCCGGAAGATTTTGGAATGAGTGGAGGAGACTCATCCTCTCCCTATTACATTCTTGATGCGATAAACGGTTCTGATATCGATTATGCCTGGTTGGGGGACACACCTTTTACCAATCCGTTTAATGCTTATGATGATCCATGGCGACTGCCTCATAAACTATATAAATTCAAAGAACTGACCAAACCCGTATGGTTTTTCGGCAGGACTCGAATGGAGACGTGGGAATACTTTTCTGACTACTATTGCATTGATATGAAAAATGTCCTGACTGCCGAGAATCTGGACAGATTGCTCTACAACCGTGGACTTTGCATCGGCTATACTCACCTTTGCTTTACCAACAGCAATGTATTAAACAGCTTTTACTTTGTTAATGATGACGGTGATCTTGAAGTTAGGGATGAGGTGAACAGTATCTTAGCTATGCTTAATTATTATCAGAAGAACCGAGGACTTTGGATTGAGACAGTGGAGACAATATTTGACCGTATGCTGGCTATTGAAGATGTCAAAGTCATTAGTTCCCATGATACTGAGTATCCTCAGATAAAGAGAATTTTCATCCTAAACGGTTCAGACTATGATTTGGAAAACCTTTGCTATACATACAACGGTGAATCATCAACCATTCCTTTCCTGAAGTCTGGAGAGATTATATCAGTATATTTGCAAACAGCTCCACTTCCAGGACAAATTCCGGTTCCAATCCCCATCTATGCTGCTTTCGAAAGTGGTATGCTGAAGTTATCTTCCAAAATGCAGACTCCACTTCCGAATTTGGATTTGGATGTCTATAATATCAAGGGACAACGCATTTTCAGATTCAAAACAACAGGTGGTAATCAGGTTGAACTGCTACCTTTTCTGATAAAGTCATCCGGGATCTACTTGCTCAGAATCAAAGCTCCTGGATATATCACTTATTACCAAAAGATCAATTTTATAAAATGAGTAATTGTTATTGACTAATTAGCTTGAGTTGCTTATAATAATCAGTAGATAAGAAACAATAAGTGAGGATATTATGAAAGCACCTTTCATGCTTAACAGACTCATCATGATAGAACAGCAATATGCCAAACGTTTCACCAATGCGACCCAGAAGTCATACGGATACATCTACTGGAACGAGGCAAACAAGGATTCCTATCTCTGCAACCATGCAGTCATTACGGATTACATCGGGCTGGAAGCTTCTCTCAAGGACATCAGCTATTTTTACAAGCAGAAGGACATTACTCCGGTGCTGTTTCCATCCCTCAAGCCCAATGAACTGGTGGAGCTGACTCCGCACCTAAATAATCATAATTATGAGGTCGAACTGCTGCAGCACGAGTATTACCTGCATGAGAAGGAATCTACCATCGAACCAGCACACGGGCTGTATTTCGACCGTTTGATGCAAATCAAGGACGACGTCAAGGAACTGATCAGGGCTGAGGGTTATGGCGAATGGGCTGTCAAATATCTGGAGCGTCACATCAAAAGCCCCGGCTATCATTTGATAGGCGGTTTTGTGGGCGACCAGATGGTGACGATGGGTTCCATCAGTATTTTTGAAGGCTATTCCCGGATTGACGATATCTTTACCTTCAGGTTTTATCGTGGTAAAGGCTATTCAGGCTCGTTACTCAATCATCTTATCAATTATAACAAAGAAAGCTCGGACAATCATCTTTACCTGTATTCCCACACTCCGGAGGGTGCGCATCTTTATGAACGCGCCGGCTTTGTCAAACTGCCGGAACTGCAGACCTGGCGCGCCATCAAAAAGTAGCTTACGTTTTATTCCGACACCTTAAATGACAAACGCAGGGTTATGCCCTGCGTTTGCTGTATTATTTCAGGTTTCTGTCGGATGAGTTATTTCATTCTCAGGGTTTTCAGGGTTGAGGTCCCTTCAGCAGTGGTCACCTGCAGGTAATAGATACCGTTGGGGACTTGCTTTTGGTTATCATCCCTGCCATCCCAACTGAGGGTGGAATTGGTCTTGACGGCAAGGCTGCGCACCAGGCGTCCTCTGGCGTTATAAATCCTGATTTCGGCAGCTTCTGTCTGCTTGCCGGAAAGCGTGAGGGCAAGCTCATTGCCAAAGGGATTGGGTGAGGCGGCAAGCTTTATGCTGTTTACGGCAGGAGCTGTGTTGTCTTCATTGGCGGTGGTTTGCTCCCATGAGAAGGTGTAACGCTCATCAAAATTCTGGACGCCGTTATCATAATAAGATTCCGTAGTCTGATACTGGTTGCCATTGACGTCGAAAGTATAGTCGAGCTGCCAGCTGTTGTTCCAACTGTTATTCATCCAATGCTGCTCACGTTCCTGCGTCAGGTTGTCAGCATTATCGTAGGTATAAAAAATCTGATAGGTGTCAACCCAGGCAGAGCCACTCCAGTATTTGTTCATTTCATAGCTGAGCATGCCGAAGAAGTCATCGGAATAAGCATCTTCCAGCATGTTTTGCAACGGCATATATTTGGAGAAGTTCTGGATAAAGATTTCACCCGTGGTAGTGTCATGCGGATGATAAGTGCGGACATACTTTTCCGAATTGACCCAGGTGATAGAATCAGCGGAAACGATATCAGTCTCCTCTATGATTCTGCCCTGAGCATCCCAGGCAAATTCCATCTTCATCCATCGCTGGGTGCGGTTATCTGTCTCTGCCTCATACTGCCAGACCATATAATTTGTCGGGCTGGTAAAATCGACCTGAGTCCACATATAGACAGACCAGAGCTGAGTCTGGGGATTGTACATCTCTGTCAACGCGTAAGTGAGCCGGTGCTGGTTGTCATAGGTAAAATTGCTCCGCATAAATGGGAACCAGGTGCCACCCTGCTGCATTGTCACATACGAGCTGGTTGCGTATTCATTGGTGTTGTCATAGACATAGGAAAACTTGGCATAGAGCACCCATTCCCGCTGATTGGATTCCCATCCGTAATATTTGAGTGTATCGAGCCGGGTGGGATACTGGCTGCTGTAAACCATTTCAAACTGATTAGTCGCACCCCAGGTATTCATCATATATTGTTCCAGAGTAACACTGGAAACTCTCCAGCTCCGGGCGGGAGACATCTTTCCACCGGCAAAGGGACTGCCCTTAGAAAGCAGACTGTGGTCCGAAAAACTGCCCAGCAACATGAGCGGGACAAGCATAATGATTATCGTTATTGCCAAATACTTCATCCTGGACTCCTTTGTTTGTGAATATTTAATAACATGTTACTGGTGCGGGATTTGGCTGTCAATAAAAAATTCTTTAATCTGTCTTGAAAGAACTCTATATGATTATATCACATATTATTACAGAATCGTGTCAGAAGGTTGCTCTTCCTCTGTTCCGAGCTTGCTCCCATCTCTCTTCTTGCTTGCTTGGTTGTCCCGCTCTTTCCCCGCTGCCTCTCGGAAAAAGTCCGGGAGGCTGGCGGAGGCTGCGGGACGGGTAAGCAGGCT
>DAHVPA010000089.1 GCA_027318525.1 Candidatus Cloacimonadota bacterium
CAATATCTTTCTGACGTTCAACTTTAAAATTCAGCTTCCGAAGCTCCCATACCAGAGCTTCCTCATAGACAGATTCCAACAATCCCGGACCACCTAACGTTTTATGGACTTCAATAGCCAAACCGATAACTATGTTGCTGAGTTCGTTTTCATCCATCTTAACAATTCCCGTAAATTTATCTTTGCGCCTTTGGAAGCTTTGCGCCTTTGCGTTTTAAGCAAGACACCGACACAGGATTCTTGACATAAACAGCAAGGTTTGTTTTTATCTATCCAAAGAAAATAATTCTCGGGAGTTAGTCAATGATTACTGTATATATCAACAATAAACCAGTCCAGGTGACCAAGGGCACCAAGGTCCTGCATGCAGCCGCCAAAGCCAATTATCCCATTCCGCACCTGTGTTATCATGAGGATTTGCCGGCGTTTGGCAATTGCGGAGTTTGCGTGGTTGAGATTGGGGGCAGGATTGTGCGTGCCTGTTCCACTCCTTGTGAAGACGGCATGAAAATCACCACCAATTCAAAGAAACTGCTCGACCTGCGTCGGGAAGCGGTGGAAATCATCCTTTCCCAGCATCCGAACAACTGTCCTGAGTGCATCAAGAACGGACGCTGTGAGCTGCAAGCCCTGGCACAGCAGCTTGCCATCCGTCATTTGCCTCTGAAGAAAATCCACAAGAAATTCAAGGGACAGGACACCTCCTCACCGTCCATTACGCTGGATCAGACCTATTGTGTGCAGTGCGGACGCTGCGTTTATGTCTGTCAGGAAATCCAGGCAGTGAACGCTTTGGAAAACAGCGGTCGCGGCTTTGACACCTTTGTGGGACCCACTTTTAAGCGTCCTCTGGAGGAAAGCGAATGTGTCAAATGCGGTCAATGTTCTGCGCATTGCCCGGTGGCAGCCATCTATGAAGTGGACGACAGTGACCAGGTCTGGGAAGCTCTCTACGACCCGAAGAAAGTAGTCGTGGCGCAGGAAGCACCGGCAGTGCGTGTGGCTCTGGGTGAAGAATTCGGTTACAAACCCGGCACCAACGTCGTGGGCAAGATGTATTCCGCCCTGCGCGAGATTGGCTTCAAATATGTCTTTGATACAAACTTCGGTGCAGACCTCACCATCATGGAAGAAGCCAGCGAGTTTGTCGACATCTTCAAACATCATCCCGACGAGTTTCCGCTGATAACGACCTGCTGTCCCAGTTGGGTGGATTATCTGGAAAAGTTTTTCCACGACCTGATTCCGCATTTCTCCACCGCCAAATCGCCCCACCAGATGGTCGGCACCATGGTCAAAACCTATTGGGCCAACAAGATGGGCATCGACCCTGCCAAGATCTTCCTCGTCTCCGTGATGCCCTGCACTGCCAAAAANATGAGATAGAGCGCATGGACGACATGTATGCCAGCGGCAAGCAGGATGTGGACGTCACCATCACCACCCGCGAACTGGCACGTATGCTCAAGACCAGAGGTATTGATTTGAGCGTGCTGGAAGACGGCTCTGCCGATAATCCCCTCGGAGAATATTCCGGTGCAGGCACGATTTTCGGTGCCACCGGTGGCGTCATGGAAGCCGCTCTGCGCACAGCTTACAAGCTGATTACAGGCAAGGAACTGCCCAGCCCGGACATCGACTTTGTGCGTGGTTACAAAGGCATCAAAAAAGGTGAGCTGACGATTGAAGGCAAGACCATCCGCATCGCTGTGGCATCAGGACTTGCCAATGTCCAGAAGCTGCTGGAAGAGGTTCGTGCCGCCAAGCAGGCAGGCAAGGAACCGCCCTATCACTTTATTGAAGTGATGGCGTGCCGTGGTGGTTGCGTAGGCGGCGGTGGACAGCCCTACCGTTCCACTGCTACTGTGCGTCTGGCGCGTGCCAAAGGTCTTTACAAAGAGGATAAAGGCATGCCTCACCGCGAATCGCACAACAATCCCTCCATCCAGAAACTTTATAAGGAATACCTTGATAAACCGCTTTCCGCCAAAGCCAAGAAGCTGCTTCACACCAGCTACAAAGCACGTCCCATGGCAATGCGGAAACCGAACCAGGACTAACTGTCACTTGGATAGACTAACTGCCCGGATTTAAGGTCCGGGCAGTTTTTTTATTGCCTTCCTGATTTCATCACATCTTCCATGTTTGCTGCGAGGGGTCAGCGTGGGGAAAGCCCTCGAAGACCCCTCGTTGACCCCTCCGGGGAAAAGAGGCTCATATCTGCTCCATGACCTGAATCTGAAAGCGGCTGTTTTTATTCAGAAAAAAAGAAATTATTAGTTACTCAGGCGGAATTTATTGACAAATAAAAGTCCTGATGAAAGATAATCCCGGATGTTTCGGGAGAGGGCAAGGAAATAATAGGCTGGGCAGCCAGCCGCGAGGTATGAATGGAAAACAACTACCTGATAACCGACATCGGAAGCACCACCACAAAGGCAATTCTGCTTACGCAAAGCGGCGGCAAATGGCAGCTTGCAGGTCTGGCAAATTCACCCACCACCGTGGAAAAACCGCATGAAGACGTCATGGCGGGCGTCCTGAATGCAATAAGCAAACTGCAGGCGGAGACAGGCTTCACCCTTCTGGAAACTGACAAATCAACCGGATTGGATAAGGTAAAATCAGACCAGGCATGGCTTTCCACCTCCAGTGCGGGCGGCGGACTGCAGATTCTGGTGATTGGGCTGGTGAAGGAAGAATCCGCTTCCAGTGCGGAACGGGCTGCTTACGGTGTGGGTGGTGTTTTGCTGGATACAATTGCCATAGACGACGGCAGGTCGGTCGTGCAGCAGATGCATGCCATCGAAGATAAACAGCCGGACATCATTCTGATGAGCGGAGGCTATGAGGGTGGTGCCTATGCATCGGTGCTGCGGCAGGCAGAAATCCTCTCCTATTGCGAAATCAAACCCAAGTATTCACTCCATACAAAAATCCCTTTGGTCTATGCCGGAAATGCCGATGCGGCGCAGGCGATTGAAAACATACTCATGGAAAGCTTTGAGGTGCATCTGCTGGCAAATATCAGACCCTCTGAGGAAATTGAAACGACAGAGCACGTCAGCGGCTTGGTGCATGAACTATTCCTCAACAATGTGATGCAGCAGGCACCGGGATATAAAGCAGTCAGTGAAGCGGTTTCCGACCCAGTTATCCCGACACCTTTGGGAGTTATGCAGGCGCTCAAGCTGATTGCCGAGACAGAGCATAAAAACATTCTGGCGGTGGACATCGGCGGTGCCACGACCGACGTCTATTCCAACATCTTCGGTAAGTTTTACAGAACTGTGAGTGCCAATTTCGGAATGAGTTATAACCTCTGCAATGTCTTTGCCAAAGGTGACAGGGAACAGCTTAAACAGTGGCTGCATCCGGCTTTGGATGAGAACGTCCTGCGCAATTATCTGGGGAATAAAATGCTCAAGCCCACCACTCTGCCGTCTGATGACAGGGACCTGCACATCGAGCAGGCTCTGGCGCGCCTTGCCTTGCAGCTTTCGCTGCAGCAGCACCTGCAGATGAATTTCTCCATCGGGCAAATAGGACACTTCCTCAAACTCAAGAACGATGACCTGGATCCTTTCCATGAGCAGTTTTTCAGGGAAAAGCTGGATGAGCGTGCAGAGTTTAAGCTGCAGGATTTTCACATGCTGATAGGTGCCGGAGGGGTAATCTCGCATGCGCCTGCTCCCAAACAGGCTGCCCTGATGCTGGTGGACGGTCTGCAGCCGCGTGGAGTCACGGAACTGTGGAGAGATAAACATTTCATTACACCACACCTGGGCAAGCTGTGTCAGGTCAATCCACAGGCAGCTTTGGAACTGCTGAAGAAGGATTGTCTGGAGCCGCTGTGTCTCTGCATACGTCCGCTTCCTTATAAGATTAAAAAGGATAAGATAGCGCTCAGCCTTGAGCTTGAAAGCGCTCAGGGCATACAGACAATCAAAGTGGAAGGCAATAAGCTGCTCTGGATAGATAACAGCAAAAAGATAAAAATAAAAGTACAAAGTCTGGGCGGAGTCCAGCTTGCCTATGAGCAGAAGGAGCTTTCTGCCGAGACGGATTTACCGGTTTTAGTTGATACACGGATATCCGGGCAATTTGATTATGAGGATATAAACACAGCGCTGCAGCTATACAGCATCAGCTTTGCGCAGGATGAACCGACTGGCGGCAAAGTCAGTCACAACGGCGGGAACGGTATTCACAGGGACACAACCAAGCGTATCTTTGCCTTGCCCTATGCCGGCAACATCTATGTCAGCCAGGATGATGAGGTTAATCCGGACACACTGCTGGGAGAGAACCTCTACGACCCGCCTCGTCTTTATGTCCTGCAAGTCTTCCGGGGCAGGGAAAACTCGTTTAATCCAGACCTTTTCAAGCAATACCTGCAAGTCAAACTGGGCGATGAGGTCAAGAACGGGCAAGTCATCTACAAGGAGCAACTCTCCTTTGTGGAAAGCCTGCTCAGCGCTTCACACTTTAACTTCCACTCACCTGTTCGCGGCAAGGTCGAAAAGATAGACTGGCAGAACGGCACTCTTTTATTGCGGGAGATTCAGGACTACTCGTTTGAGCCGGTCACTATCAATGTGGCAGCCCAGCTCGGGATGCGACCCTCCCTGATGATGGGCAGCCTGCATAAACGTAAAGGGGAGTTTGTCACCACCGGTGAAATCCTGGCGGTAAAAGACTGGAAGAAGCATGAGAACCGTCTGCACTCACCTGCAACAGGCACCGTTATTGATGTGGATAAAGTCAAAGGCACCATTACAATCCAGTATCTGCGCAAGAACCTGAAGCTGGAGTCCTGCCTGAAGGCAAGAGTAAGCGCTGTTTCACGCAACAGGTATGTGGAATTGGAATACTCCGGGCTCACCATCAACGGCTGCATCGGGTTTGGTAAAACAGCGGACGGTCCGGTGGTCTGGAACGATAAATTCATTGAAGCAGACCTTAAGCAGGACTTCATTGCCGTCTTTCCCTTTGCCCTCAACCGCGAACAGCTTGATATAATAAAGCGTAACAGACTTTCCGGTATCATTGTCCCGTCCCTGGAGGAAAGCGACCTGGTGCACATCCTGGGTGAGGAACTGGGCGTCGGTATCACCGGTGGGGAGCCAATCCCCTTCAGCATTATCCTCACGGAAGGTTTCGGCAACCTCAGTTATAGCAGGGAAATGGCTCAGGCTTTGCAGGATTCGACCGGCAGGCACGGAGTCCTGTTCCCCGATACCCAGATAAGGGCAGGAGTAGTCAGACCCAGTCTGGTGATACAGTAAACTAAGGCTTTTCCTTACTGACTCTGGTAGCGATACATGACATCCTGAGGACCGGAGTATTGGCTCTCATATGTCTTAATTACTGTCACTTCTGCATTGGAACCCAGGATATTGACCGAAGTCTTTTCATGGTCAAAGGTGGAAGGACTTTTGTAGAAATAAACCAGTCTGCCGCCGCTTATCCAGTAAGGTTCGAAGTCATAGCCCAGCATCTTGTCAAAGGAGATGGGGACGGGATTTCCGCCGACTCCATCCGCTGCATAAGTGGGTCCATAGGGTTCATCTTCGTTGGTGTTGTAACCAAAAAGCAGGAATGAGCTGTCAGGCGCGATGCAGTAAGATATCGGCTCAGCGGTTGCGATGGTGCCCCAATGGGTTAGTTCCAGCTTTGACACGTTGATTTCATAGCCGTATTCATCAATTGTAAAGAGGTCATAATCACCGTAGGATTCTTTGTTGTAATACTTGCCGTCCTGATTGGTGACCGGAGGCAAGCCCTTGCGTTTGTAACCGTCCCTGGGGGGGACAAAGTCTTTTTTGACGGGGGTGGAGAGCTTGGCTGTAGTGAAGTTGTAGGTATATTGCCATTGGACGTAATCACCGGAGCCATAGGTCAGGACGATGGCGAGGTTGGCATCCTTGTTCAGATGGATATCGCTGAAACTATAATAATTATCTTCCAGAGGATCTTTCACCTTGAATTGCGTGAGGACGGAAGCCTGTCCGGAAGGTAAGCTGATGCTGCGGATGATGATTGTGGTATAGCCGGGGTCTTCGTATTTGAGACCTTCAGTATAGACGGAGCTGAGCGCATACAGCTTGGTGCCGGCTTTGTTCCAGGTAAAGTCCAGCAGCGTATCATCAGTGTAAACATCAGCTTCGTCACCGGTCTTCAGGTCCATCAGGGTCAGCTTGCCCATATACCGGCAAGCCAGGACGTCCTTGCTGTTACAAATCTCCTGCAAGGTAGCAGCAAATACGATTTGTGATAGAGTTAACGCAATAAATATCAACACAAAAGCTCTGGTCATAATCAAACCTCTTCAGTCATAAATTCTGGAAAAACATCTCACACCGCTCTGCGCCTGCTGTCAAGAGTATTTCTGATTGAATGTATCAATATCTGGTCTTCCTTAATCGCTGCGAGGGGTCAGCGTGGGGAAAGCCCTCGAAGACCCCTCGTTGACCCCTCGAATAAAGTAGGGAAAAAGTAATCCTGAACAGAATTTCCTACAAAATTGATAGAGATTGTGCTTGACATAATAGCCTACCGGATTAGTATGTATTCAGAAAACAATAACAAGAAGGTTAAAATGCAAATCAGCACACGCACTGAATATGCCCTGCGGGCTTTGCTGGAAATGGCAAAGGTGAGCAGTGAGCCGATTTCCGCGCGGGAAATCTGCGAACGCCAGCATTTACCCAAGAAATATATAGAACGCTTGTTGGGCAATATGCGCTCAGCGGGACTGGTGGACAGCCTGTCCGGAGCGCATGGGGGCTATGTCCTTGCCAAGAAACCGGAAGCCATTACTCTGCTCAACGTGATGCAGGCGGTGGAAGACCATTCCTGGGAGATGAGCTGTATCTCCAATCCGCCGGAACATTGCAACCGGGGTGAATGCAATCTGCACGTGGTCTGGGGCGATGTTTACCAGAATATGAAAAGCATCCTGGACGGCTATTCGCTGGACCGGATTGAGGATATGATGGAACTGAACGAAAGTGGAGAAAGATAATGAGCAGCGGCAGAATCTACCTTGATAACTGCATGACGACAATGCCTGCACCGGAAGTGCTGGCTGCCATGCAGCCCTATCTCACCGAAAAGTTCTGGTATCCCGGCTCCTTTGTCAGCACCGGCGAAACCATCAACGAAGCCTTGAATCAGTTCAAGGGCATAGTGGCAAAAAGCCTGAGTGCCAAACCAACAATGGTCTGCACCCAGGCAGCAATCAATTTGACCAATACATTTTGAAGGATACCCGATGAACTGCCCGTTTCTACTTGTTTCTACACTGTTCCATACTCAACATGATAACTTTGCCAATTTCTATATTCTCCCCATCATTATATTCCTAATCTCTTGCACACTCGAAAAATTGAATTTTAGTCTACCCGACAAAAAATACCTCCCAAAACCTTCTACAATAAAATCTATTATATTTCCAATATCAATATCATTTATTATTTCTATTGAACTACGATTTCGTTTATGGTTATTTCCTGAAAATTATCTTCCTGGATACTATTTTATAA
>DAHVPA010000008.1 GCA_027318525.1 Candidatus Cloacimonadota bacterium
TTTTTTGAATACAGGATTTCGCCTGAGAGATTTGTAATCTGCCAACTCCAGTTATTTGCAGATCTGAAGAAAAATGAAAGATAGTATGTGTTTTGTTGCAAGGAAATATTGTCACATAAAGCAAGAGCTGATTCGTTAATAAATTCAATATCTGTATCTGAATACAACTCGACTTTCTTCTCTCTGATTGTTTCATTACGTAAAGCCAATGTATCGGCAAGATTCTGATTGTAATAACGGCTGGTTAACTAGGTGATAAACTTCTCTTCGTCTGTTTCCGGCAATTCATTTTCCTGCCATTCATACAATCCCGCAGCTAGAGCAGGAAACATTCCGGTCTTTTTGACACCTTCATAACTGAACAAGGCTATACCGGCAAAACCCATCTGTCGGCTTAGTTTTGCTTTTTCTATGATCTGACCTACTGGATAATCAACATACGGTGGGTTTTCCTGCCAAGCTCTCAAACCCACAACAATGCTATCCTTAGGAGCATCATTGGCTATTTCATTTATAATCCGGTAAAAGTTGGTATATTTTTTTACATACGCCATTGGGTATGCACGATCGATAATTCCACTTTTTAACCATGCCGGCCAGTCTTGAGCATAATGAATTCTGGCTTCCTGTAAATCAGCAAACACTGCAGCAGTTATTAACAGATTGGGATTTATTAGTCTTGCCCTTTCTCTTAAATTGCTAATCAATTCTGTAATCTGTTTGATTCTCCATTCATTCCAAGACATATTCGTGGATTGTAGTTCGCTATTATATCGTGATACTGATACTTTACTGTACCCGATCTTTTGTGCTGGATAGCGGATATAATCCAGATGAATTCCGTCCAGGGTAGGATAATTGGCTACGATATCCAATATAACGTTTAGCAAGTGATTCTTAACTTCAGGTATCCCGGGATCGACAAAGTAACCCATATAGCTTTTGCCATTCATCAGATTCCCATAAGAATCCACCATTATCCAGTCTGGATGTTCACGATAGATGTAATTGTTTCTAAGACTATTTCCATTGGGAGATATGACATTAAGTGCAGATATCCAAGCCTGGACCTGTAGTCCATTTAGATGAGCCTGCTGTAAAAGGTATTCTAGAGGATCAAAGTCATTGTTTTTAAGGATATTGCTCCGCGGTTCCGGATTGTTAAATGTATAATTTATTTTATTCGGAGTATATAATGCATCAGCCCGATATCTCACTTCTGCCAGTATTTCCGTTTGATTGTTATGCACCGCATCCAGGACCAACTCATCTATCTGGGCTTCATTGGTGATATTCCATGGCATCACCCACAGGGATCTGATTTCTGTTGCATTAATGCTTACAAACAGAAGAAATGTTATTATAATAATCAATGTATATTTAATCATGGTTTTTCTTGGGTCTGATTGATTTAATGCCCGTTAGAACAGCTCCATCTTTTAACATTATTTCCAATTCATCATCAATAGTCAGTCCTTTTAAGGAATGGATGTTTTTCCCTTTTTTGGTAACTATCGCATAACCTCTATCCATAATTTGATGAGGAGACATATCCTCAAGTGAGATTCTGGCAAGTTCCAATTGATAACGAATATGGTTGAGTTTAATACTTGTAGCATGCTGCAAGCGTTCCCCGACAAGGTCAATTCTGTATTTTCCTTTTGATATAATGTTTATACTGCGGCTTGACAACATCCTGGCAAAAGCGATTTGACTGTGTTCCAAGTCTTTTTTCAGCATGCTTACAGCTTGTTTATATACGGATAAGCCGCTAACAGCTAAATCAAACCTTTGCTGATAGCTGTTGAGTTTCTTTTCCGGATTGAACTGCCATAATCTTACTTTGGAATCTTTCAGGAAACCGTGCAGCCTGAGCAGCCGGTTTTGAATTTGATTTTGCAGCTTCTGGTTTATACCTTCTAAAAGAGATTGAAGTTCAGCTTTGTCCGGGACTGACAATTCTGCTGCAGCAGATGGAGTGGGGGCTCGCAAGTCTGCTACAAAATCAGCAATAGTAAAATCTATCTCGTGCCCAATCGCAGATACAATGGGTATATCAGACTGAAATATTGCTCTTGCCAAAGCCTCATCATTAAAGCCAAAGAGATCTTCCTGAGAACCACCACCTCTAGCAATGATAATGAGGTCAACATTAGCAGTTGCATTGAAGTATTTGATTCCCATGATCACTTGTTCAGGAGACTCCTGTCCCTGCATTAGAGCAGGAAAAACGTCCACCCGGCAAGGATATCTGCGTCTCAGAATATTGAGAATATCCTGCAATGCGGCACCTGTTGGTGATGTTATAACCCCTATTGCATCGGGATATTGGGGTATAGCTTTTTTATGCTCCTGATCAAACAATCCCTCTGTCTTTAGCTTCAGCTTCAATTGTTCAAACTTTTGTTGCAGCGCTCCTTTGCCATAAGGGAAAAGGGTTTGGACAATCAATTGATACATGCCGCTTTTTTCGAACACAGAGATTTTGCCAAAGCAGATTACCTGATCTCCATCCTGGGGCAAAAAATCCAGTTTGTAATTCAGATTCCGGAAAAAAGCGCAGCGGATAACCGAGTTTTCGTCCTTTAGATTAAAATACAGATGACCTGAACTATGTTTTGTAAAGTTACTGATTTCTCCGGATATATACAAAGCTTCTATCTGCGTTTCCAATACTTGTTTTAGGTGAAAAGTAATCTCCGAAACGCTAAAAACAAGGCTTTCGTTTATTTCGGGTTGGAACAATCCTTCCTGCATCTGTTTAGAAAAAAAAGGTCAGGACTGAGCCTGACCTCTTCTATATCTCTATTGAGACAATTTCCTGTATTGCTCATATCGCTCTTTGACAAACTTCTGTAGAGCAATATGGTATTCCTTGGATTTATCTGCATTGATAGCTTTGAGAGATGAATATCTTTTTTCGCTATCCAGAAATTCAGTCAGATTTCCGGTCGGCTCTTTCGAATCGAGCATAAGCGGATTCTTTCCTTCCAGTTTGTTAAGTGGATTGTATCTGTAAAGCAACCAATATCCACTGTCCACTGCTCGTTTTTCCTCTTTCTGAGTTAGTGCCATATCAATACCGTGATTGATACAGGGAGCATAGGCAATAATTATTGACGGTCCGGGATATGCCTCAGCCTCTTCAATCGCTTTTAGAGCCTGCACTTTATTCGCGCCCATGGCAATGCTGGCTACATATACATAACCATAACTCATCATCATCATGCCCAGGTCTTTCTTGGTTGTAGCTTTACCTGCTTCAGCAAACCTGACCACCGAACCCAGAGGAGTTGATTTGGATGCCTGACCACCTGTATTGGAGTAAAGCTCTGTATCAAGCACTAAAACGTTTATATTGCGGTTGGAAGCCATTACGTGATCCAAACCGCCATACCCAATGTCATATGCCCAGCCATCTCCGCCAAAACACCAAACCGATTTCTCTACTATATAAGCGCTAAGCTCATGCACCTTGGAAAGTATCGGTTTGCATCCTTCGCAGGCTTCACTTATTGCTTTGGGCAGCAAGTTTATGATTTTATCTCCGTTGTCTTTGGCAGCCTGATCAACCTCTGCCCAATGCCTCAGAGCATACTCCATGGCTTGTTTCAGTTCCGGATTGATATTCTTTTCCAGCAGTGCTGTCATATGCATCTTGAGTTGTTTGCGGTGTGAATTTACTGCCAACCTCATGCCATATCCGTATTCAGCATTATCTTCAAACAAGCTGTTCGCCCAAGTGGGACCTTTACCTGCTTTGTTTTTTGCATAAGGAATGGAGGGGAATGTTCCGCCCCAGATGGAAGAACAACCGGTAGCATTGGCAACAATCATTCTATCGCCAAAAAGCTGGGTTATCAGTTTGACATAAGGTGTCTCACCACATCCGGCGCAAGCTCCTGAGAACTCCAGCAAGGGTTGCTTGAACTGACTGCCCTTGATTGTGTTCTCTTTAAAACCTGCCAACACATCGTTGGGAAGTTTTTCAAAGAACTCATAGTTTGCCTGTTCTCCCCGTTCTCTTTCAGTTTCGATTGGGCTCATTTCCAACGCCTGTTTGGGGCATTCCAGAACGCAGTCCTTACAGCCCTGGCAGTCGTCTATGTAAACTTGGATTTTATACTGATAACCATCAGCACCGACTGCTTTCAGTGTTTTGAAAGTCACGGGAGCTTCTTTCAAATCTGCTTCTGTCATCAATTTGGGACGGATGGCAGCATGAGGGCATACTACTGAGCATTGGTTGCACTGGATGCAGTTTTCTGCTATCCAATGCGGAACGAAAGGAGCTGTTCTCCTCTTTTCCAGCTGCGTGGTTGCAGTCTGCATATATCCGTCGATAGGCATTTGGGAAACCTTGATGCCGTCGCCTTTTTCTCGCATAATGGGTTCTATCACTGTCCTGGTAAATTCATCCGCATTATCCGGAATGAGTTTCTTCATCGGCATCGAACAGGCGGGTGTGCCAACAGGGATATCAACCTTAACCAGGGCTGCATTGACTTTATCCACAGCGTCGAGGTTCATCTGGACAACATCATCGCCTTTCCGGGCATATGTCTTTTTGATTGATTCTTTGATGAGTTTAACTGCCTCTTCTCTGTCCAGAACACCGGATATGAGGAAGAAAGCTGTCTGCATGACAGTATTGACCCTACCACCCAATCCCACTTCATTGGCGATTTTTAGTCCGTCGATGTTGTAAAACTGGATATGCTTTTCCTGGATTGTCTGTTGCATATCGCAGGTCAGGTTATTGAATGCCTCTTCATTGTGCCAATTGGAATTTAACAGGAAGACGCCATTTTCCTTGATACCTTCCAGCAGGTCATATCTGCCTATAAACGCCTGATTATGACAGGCGATAAAGTCTTCCACGGTAACCAGATATTGGGAATGAATGGGGGATTTCCCAAACCGCAGGTGGCTCCTGGTGATACCGCCGGATTTCTTGCTGTCATATTGGAAATAACCCTGAACATACAAATCAGTGTGGTCTCCGATGATTTTGATGCTGTTTTTATTAGCGCCGACCGTTCCGTCAGAACCTAAACCCCAGAACTTGCAGTTGATTGTGCCTTCAGGGATTGTGTAGATATCTTCGGTAAAGGGGATGGAAAGATGAGTAACATCATCGTCGATTCCAACCGTGAAGCCGTGGAAACCTTTCTGGTTCAGATGCTCGTAAACGCCTTTTACCATACCGGGAGTGAATTCTTTGGAGCTCAATCCATATCTGCCACCGATGATAAAGAGGTCTTTGCGGTCTTTCAGCACTGTAACCACATCCTGATACAATGGTTCGCCCAGTGACCCCGGTTCCTTTGTCCTGTCCAGCACCGCGATATTCTTTACGGACTTGGGTAAGGCTGAAAGGAATGCATCAATGGCGAAAGGTCTGTATAAATGAACTTTGAGCAGACCATATTTTGTCCCTTTGTTCTTGTTCAGATAACTGATTGTTTCTTCGATCGTCTCGCAGCCTGAGCCCATGGCAATGATAACGCTCTCAGCCTCGGGGTGTCCCACGTAATCAAACAGTTTATAAGCGCGTCCGGTCACTTTTTCTACTGCGTTCATATACTCCTGAACTATTGCAGGAACGGCATCGTAGAATTTGTTAACGGTCTCCCTGCCTTGGAAATAGACGTCTGGATTCTGCTGACCGACTTTGATGCGGGGTTTATCGGGATTCATGGCTCTGCTTCTAAATTCTTCTATATATTTGGGCTCCAGCATATTAGCCATTGTTTCGTAATCTATCACTTCAATCTTTTGCAGTTCGTGTGAGGTACGGAAGCCATCAAAGAAAACCAGGAACGGCAAACTGGATTTAAGGGTGGAAAGCTGTGCTGCCAATGCCAGGTCCATTACTTCCTGGACAGAGTTGCAAGCCAGCATGCAATAGCCTGTGTTGCGGGTTCCCATCACATCTGAATGGTCTCCGAATATGGAAAGAGACTGGCAGGCGAGTGAGCGGGCTGTTACGTAAAACACGGTTGGAAGAAGTTCCCCGGCAATCTTGTGCATATTGGGAATCATGAGCAGTAAGCCTTGGGAAGCTGTAAAAGTAGTGGTCAGGGCACCGGCGGAAAGTGAACCGTGCACTGCGCCGGCAGCACCGGCTTCAGATTGCATTTCAATCACATCAACCTGTGTGCCAAACAGGTTTAGCTTGCCTTTGGCAGCCCAGTCGTCTGATAATTCACCCATATTGGAAGAGGGGGTGATGGGATAAATGGCGGCAACTTCGTTAAAGGCATACGCTACATGAGCTGCTGCGCTGTTGCCATCCATTGTGGCTTTGGTAAACTTAGCCATTTCATTGCTCCTTAATGATTTATTTAATATTAAAAAACGTTATTCAACTACCTTGCTGAAAAATACACTATTTTAATCCAGAAAATTGCCCTGACTGATATTGTCAAACAATAAATCCAGACACTACCCAATGGCTTTCTGAGTGCCTTGGCAGGCACCCTTGAGATGTGGCTGAATCGGTTATGCCCTCTGTGGTTGTTTTCGTGGTCAGATTGTCCGCTTGACCCGGCGCACAACCTTGCGCCGCGCCGGTTTTTCCTTCTGCTTTTTCATACGTCCGACAATCATGCCGATGATAAAACCGGTCCCTGTACCGAGCAAAGTCGGCAATAATAAATGAGTCAGTACCATTTGTTTACCCCTAAGTCAATGTATGCGTTCAAAATAAATCCCGGCTTTCCTTGTCAATCAAAATCCCCCTTTCGACATATCCTTTTTGCCCATTTCACGCAGAGGTTCTGCAGAGACTTTGCAGAGACTAAGTCTCTGGAAACCCTCACCAGACATATCACCCAAATTTAGACAGAGGAAAGAGAATTATGCACTTCAAAGGATAGAAAATCTGCTTGCCTAATTTTTGAGCTTGATAAGTATTGACGTATGAAACCTTATACGCTTCTAGCAGTAATTCAACCCGGATTGGAAGAGATTGCCCGTGAAGAGATTATCGCTTTGGGATATCAAGACCTGGGCATGGTCAGAGGGGGAATTTTTCTCAAGGGTCATCTCAGCACGGTCATCCGGCTGAATCTGTTCTGTCGCACCTTGAGCCGGGTCTTGATTGAAATCGACCAGTTTGAAGCAAAGAGTTTTTCCCAATTGGAGAAACAATTTAGCCACACAGACTGGAAGAGTTACGTTGGTGACCGCAAAGTCTGTATCCGGGCAAGTTGCTTTCGCAGCGCTCTATATCACGAAAAAGCTGTCTCAGAAAGGTTGATAGCCAGCCTGGCTAAGGCTTTGGGCAAACCTATCGATGTAGTCGGCAGCCCTGATGAGGACAATACCCAGCTCATCGTCATCCACGCTGTGCAGGATGTTTTTACCATCAGGATGGACAGCTCCGGTGCTCATCTGCACAAAAGGGGTTATGGCATCTGCAAAGAGGATGCTCCCCTGCGGGAAACAGTTGCTGCTGCTTTGCTTTACCGCATTGGCTGGCCGACATCCGTAAACTATTTGTTTGACCCTATGTGCGGTTCGGGCACCATCCCGATTGAAGCAGCCCTGATGGCTCAAAACAAAACGTTGCATGCGATGCGGGACTTTTCCTTCAAGCACTGGCAGACATTTCAACCTGAAGTATTCGCCAAGATAGCTGAGGAATCAGATGCACATTCACTGTCCACCATGCAGGTGCATATAGTTGGTTCTGATTATGATGCAAAAGCAATCCGTTCTGCCAAAGCCAATGCGGAAACTGCCGGGGTTTCTGGTTCAATCAGCTTTGGCGTGTCAGCTCTGTCCGAAATAAATATTGACAAGAAATTTATGGTGCTTACCAATCCACCTTGGGGAAAAAGGATAAATGATGGATCCGTCAGAAGGATATGGCAGGTTTTGTCTGATCAGGCAGTCAAAGGCAGCAGTGTGCATCTGCTGTTGCCTGAAATTCAGGAAAGTGAATTCCCGTATCCTTTTTCGACCCTGCTGAGTTTCAGCTCAGGAGATATCAGGGTCAAACTGATAAAATTGGAGGTAAGACTATGAGGCAGGCAATTCTACTTTTGGTCGGGGTCGTGATAATCGGAATATTGATTACAGCTTGCGACCGCAGGGAACTGAATGTCCCCACCGACCCGTATCAGGTCAGTTCAGACGACGCCAGCAGAGTCCTGGCATTTCAGTATGTCACCCACATCGGGGCAGGTGATTATTACCATATCACATTACAGGAAACATCACGGCATAACAGAGATATCAATACAGATGAGGTCACAATCAGTATCGGGGATTCATTAATTACGCTATATTATGTAGATTTCGTTCCAATGTTTACAGGTTGGCTCTCCGAGGATGCTCATCTACTAAGTCAGGAACAACAGGTCAATCTCAAGATAAACGACGTCTCCATTGTAAATACGCTGGTTAAGAAAGTCAACAAGGCAAATGCCGCTTTCCCCGCAACCTATGATTATTTGCTGCCGCTCAATCTCAACTGGGCTGTGGAATCCGGCAACCAGTATCAATTCGCCAAAGCAGGAGCCTGGTCTAATAATCAAGAGGGAGACTATCATCCCCAGTATGTATACAGCAAACGGATTGCAGCTTATTCCCGCAGCCACACCTTCCCCTCCAACTGCGTTGATATTTCCGGAACACCTTTGGATGTGATTATATCTTTTGGCGTGGAAGAAGTAAATTACAAAATAGTCGGGAATACAGCAGTCATGGTGTATCAGGACGAATTAACCGCCTATGCAGCAGGAAAAAGGCAAGAAGCAACCAGGCAATTGGATTTTCAGGCACTGGAGCTATACCAAAAAGTGAAAGAGTTGAATAAATCTTGAAGTCAAACTTTTGCAGAATCTTTAAGATATGGCTTGACCAACCTTTTGAACTACAAATTCGGTGGAAACAAGAATAAAGAGTTTTTAGAAAAAACTGAGAGGATATAATATGCGTAATTGGTTAATGCTTGTCACACTGCTGACCGGTATTTCGATGTTATCAGCTATGGTCATTGAAACAGCTTCCTTCCAGAAATTTATTTACGGTCAGGAACCTGCCTGCCAATATGATAACTGGATTTCCCACCTGGCAGAAAAAGTAGTAACTCCAGGTTATAACGTTTACTCGCCCTGGGATAGACAAACCGCAGGATTCGGTGATTTTAATATTCCAACCACAGTGGAAATCAACAACTGGACCACTCTCATCGATATGTTCCTGGCAGAACAGTGGACAGACGTTGATTCCCTGCTGGTTTTGTATGGTTTCCCCTATCAACTTGTCCGCTTCGAAGATACGGACACAGGCAGAACTTATTATATGCTGAGAGAAGTTCCGGATGCCAATATGGACGATAACGGAACCCCTGACAATTATGATGATGAACAGGGCGCTTTTGCCTGGGGCTGGGGACTTTATGTTTATAATCCAAATGGTGACAACCGCACTATTATAACCATCCCACACCCCTGTGATGACTTTATGACACCGGTTTTGGGAACTATAGCTTTCCAAACCTGGAACACTGAATTTCTGATGATTGCCGGAGCCGGTAGAGAAGTTCAATGGACAGGAGTGCCGCTCTATACCAATAGTAAATCCCTTAGCGACCCAACTCGCGTCACTAACCATCCCTTCTATCCCGCTTACACCAAGTTTTGCACAAAAATCAGAAATGAAACCGGCAAACGCGAATTCTCTGCTCAGTTGCATGCTTATGATACAAATCTGCATCAGGGATTTTCCAGCGTTCAGATTTCTGCCGGATATAATAAGATGTGCCCCAATCTGCCGATCCGTGATCTTTCCCGTTTCAGGCAGGACCTGATCAATCAAAGCGACTACCTGATGATACCGCAGAATACGATTGGCACCCATAACGATGTTTATATCAACGATTACTACACTGTCCAGTATTCGGTGCATCCCTTTACTTATGACAATGATGGAGAGTTGGTAACGGTTAACGATGTACTGGACTTACCTGCCTATTCACAGAATGTCCAGATGAACTATACGCTTCAGGGATGGTCGGATTACGATGTGTTTGAGCCCTTCTTTCATGCAGAAATGGATGAACTACCCAATTGCTATGCTCAAACTGATAACAACTATAAGTGGTTTTATAACTGGAATACTCAGACACAACGCTGGGAGATGGACCATCTCTTCGATCATACCATTGATTATTATTCATATTGGATAAACACCATGGCAGGTGTTTTGACACAAACCCTCCAGATGAATGACAATCTCGATCCCCTTCCTCCCTCCAACTTAACTGTTTTTAACCAGTCTTATGACTATATCACTTTGCAATGGCAAAAAGCCGACGACTTTGATTTTGATACTTATGAAATCCTTTATTCCACCCAGCCTATCGCCAATGGCACATATTCTATTTATTACAGAAACCAGAATTCATATCTGGCAAGCCCGTATTGCGAACAGGTGGATATTACCGGATTAGCTAATTCAGCCCAGTATTATTTCCAAATCAGGGCTAAGGATAAAAACGGAAATTACTCCACACTTTCCAACGAAGTCACCGGCTACACCAGCCCCGTCAAAATCGTTAATTACAGAGCTATTGGGCTGGATAATCAAGCTGTCGTTAAGTGGACAGTGGTCAGCCAACTCAACAACCAGGGATTCCGCATTTATCGTTCAGCCAATAACGGTGCTTTTGACCTGATGGATAGTTATGCCAACAATCCTGCTCTGGCAGGAGGCAACCCCTCATATCAGTGGAACGATACCACCGTCAGAAACGGCATTGCCTATACTTATAAAATCTCCTGCGTGAATACAAGCGATGTGGAGTTTTTCCACAATGTCACCTTCACCTGTCACCCCAGAGACTATTATACGCTTTATGTGGGAAGGGAAGACGAAACTATAATCGACTCTTTGACCTTCTCAGCTAATCCCAACGCAAGTGCCGGAAACGATAGCGAATATGATATAGTCAAGGCTGCAGCCCCTTCTTCCAGTTATGTATATGGTGCTTTCTGGGAACAGTATTGGGGTAATAATGGAACTTACCTGCAACAGGAGATTATGGCGGATTTTATCCCGAGCCAGAGTATCAGAACCTGGGCTATCAGAGTCAAATCCGACCAATTGAACACTCCTCTGGTAATCCGTGTGGACGATACATTCCTGCGATATTCGGAAAAGCTGTATCTGCGGGACAATTCCACCGGTGCCATGACAAATCTGGAAACAGGGTTATACTCTTTTCAGGTATCCGATACCAACTATAAGAACTTCACTCTATATTGGGGTAACCTGCAACCGGCTCTCTCCATATCCGCCATCCCCAATCGCGTCTATCAGGGTAACACCGTTCAGACTTTCTATTGGAACTCCACTTATTCATTCCTGGTGGATCACTATGACGTGTTTATTATGAACGACACTGATAGCATATTGGTTGCCTCCAATCTGCCTAATACCGTTACCAACTATGCTTATACTTTCCCGGGTAATATTACCATGCATAACTGCAGATTCTATGTGGATGCTATATCAACTGACGGGCAGCGCATTCGTCAGGTTTCCGGATATCAGTTCGGGATTGTTCCCGTCTTGGTTACATATAATCCGGAACCCGGTTTATCCATGCCAGCTAATGTCTTCCCGGGTTCTGCCTTAACAGGTTCTCAGGTTTTCGGAACGGAAGCAAGAGTCTGGACTATGGATTCGAACAGTGCTTGGTGGGAAATCTCTCCCTTCAGTTACGGATTGGGTTATTGGGTGGATAAAGTTAATCCTTTTGAGTTCACTTCTTCCGCAGTTATCCAGCGAGACAGCACCTCATTTGTATTGAGAGCAGGCTGGAACATCGTTCCCAATCCGCATCTCTGTTCTTATCAAATCAAGGATTTGCGGTTCAGGATTAACAACATCTATTATTCCTTTGCAGAGTTTCTTGACCAAAGACTGGTCTCCCCTGCCATCTATGTCTATCGGAACGGAAGCTATGAACTTACAGACGTCATCTACCCACAGGAGTCATTTCTGATTAAATATTACGGCGCAACTACCCTGGTCTCATCAGTGGTATTTATTCCGTATAACAATGGCGTGTCTATTGCCCGGGTCAATCCGGAATGGATGCTCAAACTCACTGCAACTCAGGATAACAGCGATAGATACGAACTGTCCATCGGCAGTAATTTCAGAACCACTGATGACTATGAATTCCGCTACGATTTACCTGAACCACCTGCCAAGCCTGTAGAGAGTCTGACGAGACTTTACCTCACCAGAACCCATGCGGACTCTCTCTTCCTTGACTTGAACCTTAATTCGGAATTCCGGAGTCCCTTTGGAACGGTGGAAGAGGAAGAAAAAGTGTGGTCTTTCCGGCTTGAGATTGGAAACACCAACCCTGTTAATTTCACTGTTGATTCCTCCCTATTCCCTGATAATTATGGAGCCAGTATCAACATCGGAACCTTGATGTATGATATTCAGCACGGTGACAGCTTTGTGCTTACACCAACCCAGTCAGGCATCCTGAATGGGCAGATTGTGGTTCATAACTACTTCACCGGCAATGCAGATGAAACAGCTGCAACCCTGATCAGTGGAGTAAACGTCTATCCCAATCCATTCCGTGGTCAATCCAATCTGGCATTCAAATTGGCAAAGAATGCTTCAGCTCAGGTTGATATCTATAATATCAAGGGACAACAAATCAGAACTTTGTATAATGGAAGCCTGAAAAGCGGGATAAACCGGATTGCCTGGAATGGCACTGACGATAACGGAAAAGCTACCGGAACCGGTATCTACTTTGCCCGTATCCAATCCCAGGGAATGGTCAAAACTGTAAAAATGATGCTGATTAAATAGCATATAATGAGCAAAAGAAAAGCGGTGGAATCATCCACCGCTTTTTTGTTTGGTAAGATTTGTTTAGAATTCGGCTTTAAGCAATCCGCCCAGCATGTAAACCATGTTGCCGTCGGCACCAATGCCTTCCCATCTGTCACCGGTCTGACCAACAGCCAGAACAGGATTGAAGGTAAGCATATCAAGAACTTTGTAGTTCATGCCAACGTTAAGTTCCATACCGATGGGATCGTCAGCGGTAGCCATACCGAGGGCGCCGTAAACTTCCATCTGTTCATTTACAGGATAGGCAGCAGTTCCGACGATGGACATGTAGGATTCACCCCAGTTATAGTCGCTGGAAATCTGCACTCCATCATAGGGAAGCTGATTGCCAAACAGGTAAAGACCATTCACATAGTAAGAAGACAGGGTGTTGATTCCATCTTCTGTTACCATGAGGAAATCCGCGCCAAGCTTGACACCGAGGTCAAATTCAGCTTTGGCAGCGAAGGCAATACCCATAGCACTGTCATCAGCATAGTAATCTTCATTATACATCTGCTGGTTGATAACGGCTGTCAGGTCCAGTTTTACGGGTTCGAAATTCAGCATGAAATAAGGAATCACCCAGATGTCTGCTGTATGGTCATCATGATTCTGACCGAACATAGCAGTTACACCCCAATCGACCGGTGTTTTGAACATGAAGTTTGCAAATGCGACGTGGGCGTCATCAAGCTTATTGACTGCGCCTTCATCGTATTTTATAAAACCGAGTTCCATGGGAATGCCTGCGACGTTCATATCAGCTGTGATGCCTGAGAAATAGTCATCCAGGACAAGACTGCGATGATCGTACCAGTATTGCTGGCCTAAACGAACCTTCATATCCATCCAATTCATCTGATAATCAAGATACAGTTCGCGGGTTTCAAGGTCAGGGGCTTGATTGCCAAAGTCACTCCATTGGATATCTCCAACTTCTGTGGTCCAGGTTACACCAAGTTTGTCTGCAAGTTTGGCAGCAAGGTCAAAGCGCAGACGATTGTCAAACCAGCCACCATCATTCTCAAATGCATCATTGTTCATGATTGCACGAGTTCTGAATTCACCGCCATAGGATAAATCCAAGTCACTCTTTAATTCCGAGGGAGTAAGGTGACTTGCCATTAACAGTGACACGAAGAGTAAGGGTAACACTACAAGTAGTATTTTTTTCATTCCATACCTCCTGGAAATCTATGAGACCATAACTACAAGGGGTATAGAAGTTTGTCAATTTATTTTTTTAATCAGAGGTCAATAATATGCAGTCCCAAAGCTTGTTGCATCACTAATATGTCTTTTTGCAGATTGGGGATTAGTGGTATACCTTGTTGTCTAACAATAAGTTCTGAATAATATTCTTTCTCGCCTGCAACGTAGATATTTTGTTTTCCGGGTGCGATTTGCGATGCCTTGATTTGTTGCAAGATTTCGGTTGTCGTCCGTTTGAAATCATCCAGTTCAACAAAGAAATCAATGTTGATTGCAAGAAAAAAGTGCCCCAATTTATAAGGTGCCGGGTTACCGTTTGCGTCAGTGCCATGTAATCCGGAAAGGAAGCTGCCATTCTGAAGGGCTGCTGAAAGCAGTTCCACCATCACGGAGAGTCCGTAGCCTTTGTGACTGCCTGTGATTTCTTCAGCTCCTCCTATGGGCAAAAGGGATGCCTTCATGCTGACCAAATCCCTGAGCAGTTGTTTGGTATCGGTATATGGTTCGTTATCAAGGTCGATTGCCCAGCCTTCCGGAGTTTCCTTCTCTTCTCTATCCAGGACTTCGATCTTACCCCTTTGTGTGATGGAAGTTGCAGCATCATATATATAGGGATATGGCAAGTTGGTAGGAGCACCGAAGCAGATGGGATTAGTCCCGAGAATGGGAGCCACTCCATTCGTCGGACAAACCGAAGGGCGGGCATTGGTAAAGGTCATACCAATCATATCCTGTTCAGCAGCCATTTTGGCATAATATCCGCAGATTCCATAATGGGTGGAATTACGCACTGCCACCGCTCCCAAACCAAATTTCCCTGCTTTATCAATGGCGGTCTGCATTGCTTTATGACCTATTACGTGACCCATGCCGTGGTTTCCGTCCCAAACTGCTGTTGCAGCCTTGTCTCTGATAACGTCAATAACCGTCTGAGGTTTCTGCACCCCAAGCTTAATCCGGTCATAATACATCTTCAAGCGTCCTATGCCGTGTGATTCAATTCCTCTCAAGTCAGACGCAATCAACACATCGGCACAAATGCGTGCATCAGCATCAGGAACACCCAATCTGACAAAGACCTCAAGCATCAGCTGATAAGCCTGTTCCACCGGGAGATAAAGCATACTCTTTTCTCCTATTTCATGATGTGAGATTTCAGGGGCGGGAAACCGTTGAAGTTGACTGAACTATAGCTCTGGGTATAAGCTCCTGTCGTGAAGATATAAGCCCTATCACCTGGAGTTATGGTTTCTGGTAAATAGTATTTATAATGCTCATAGAGTATATCCATGCTGTCGCAGGTGGGTCCTGCCAGGATGATTTCTTCCCGCATGCCTTCTTTATCAACGAATATCGGGAATTTGATGGATTCATCTATCGTTTCAATCAACCCGCCGAATTTGCCCACATCAAGGTAAACCCAATCATAAATATTGTTTTTTGATTTTTTGGAGACAAGGATGATTTCACTGACAATAACTCCCGCATCAGCCACCAGTGAGCGTCCGGGTTCGAGAATAATCTGCGGAATATCATCACCAAAGTCGTCTTGCAAAAAGCGTAGGATTTCCGAGGAATACTGCTCCAAGTCCAGGGTAGGGTCCACATAGTTTGCAGGGAAACCACCTCCGATGTTTATCATCTGCAATTCTATCCCCTGTTCAGCCACAGCGTCAAACAGATACTTACAGCGTGCCACAGCGTCATCCCACTGCCCTATATCACGTTGTTGTGAACCTACATGAAAGGATATTCCCCAAGGGATGAGACCCATGTCAACAGAATCCAGAATCAGGTTGTAAATCATATCGGGATGTGAGCCAAATTTGCGGGAAAGCGGCCAGTCAGCACCTGTGCCTTCTGTCAGGATACGAAAGAAGACCTTGGAGCCGGGAGCATATTTAGCCAGATTTTTGAGGTCATATTCGGAATCGGTGGCGAACAGCTCCACTCCGTGCTTAAAAAAGTATTCGATATCCTGTTTTTTCTTTATAGTATTGCCATAACTCACTCTTTTGGGAGAAATACCCAAAGCCAGCAACTGGTCCAATTCATAGCGGGAAGCGACGTCGAAGTTGGATCCCAATTCATAGAGCATATTGATGATTTCGTTATTGGGATTTGCTTTCATGGCATAGTATATCTGGGCATAAGGCAGGCATTTGTTCAGCTCCAGATATCTATTCCTGATGACTTCCAAATCGACCACCAAAACAGGGGTTTCCATGTCTTTGGTAATATCTTTCAGATGGTTGAATCTTTCGCGGCTGATGAAGCGCTCCAGAGGGAAGTGATATGGTTCCTTATACATAATGCTTCCTTTTTTCAATAAAATCAGTGCTGTTGCCAGACTCCTGTGACTGCATATCTGAAAGATTGGCTGATGTCAAATAAAATCAATGTAAATGGTCCATCAATTCTGTTTCCGTCAAAACCCGGTGCTCTTTTCGGGAGCAAGTCTTGCAGAGGGTTTTCTGAGACTTAGTCTCTGAAAAGTCTCTGCAAACCCTGGGGGTGATTTGAGACTGTGCTGGGATTAAACTAATGAACTGAAGGCTGACATAATTTATGCTTGACTGATAGGCTAAGCTTGAATTTATGGACACAGAGTGTGCCGAAGTGGTGAAACTGGTAGACGCAGTGGACTCAAAATCCACCGGGTGAATAACCCGTGCCGGTTCGATTCCGGCCTTCGGCACCAACTTTTAAGGAGTTTTCCGGCAAAATTGCGCTTCCTGACAATCTTCAGCTTTGTCTGAGAAACATTTCTCTTGACTGTTAATGCTTAATGGCAGTATTTGGTTAAACAGGAAAAAGCATTATACTATCACAACAGAAATATTTTCAAGGTTCTGTTTGTCACTAATCCAAACCTACTTGGATGGAGGTAATTAATGTATCGGAGCAATCCAAAGACCTGGATGTTAACGCTGCTAATGATTCTGCTCATAGCGCTGCCTTTTGCCATAAATGCCATATCCAATTCCACCATGACTTTTCTCATCATTGAGCCTGGTTCCCGAGCCAATGGGATGGGAAATGCTTATGTGGGAGTGGTGGAAGATGCTTATGCCGGATGGTGGAATCCCGCCGCTACCGCTTTTAACCGCAAAACACAATTTGCCGGAATGCACAGTAACTGGCTGCAGGGTTCCGGTATAAATGACCTTTACTACGAATACTTCGGCTGGAACCAATATTTTGAAGATATTGGCAATATCGGGCTGAATGTGGTCTGGATGGATTACGGTTCACAGGAACAGACCGACCCCAATGGTAACAGTCTCGGAACCTTCTCCAGCAATGAATTTGCCATTGACGGTATTTATGCTTCAGAAATCGTAAAAGATAAAATCGGACTCGGTATCGGTTTCAAATTTCTCTACAGCTATCTCGGACCCGGCACCGGCGCGACGGAAGAAGATACCAAAGGCAAGACCCTTTCCTATGCTTTTGATGTCAGCTCCAAATTCAAAGATGTCCTGACACCGCGCTTCGACATCGGCTTGGTGGTTCAAAATATTGGTCCCGATATCACCTATATCAATGCCGAACAAAAAGACCCCCTGCCTATGACAGCCAGACTGGGACTGTCCTACCGCATCTTTGATACAATATCAGGAACAGGGGAAGGCAGCTTGTTACCGGTTGGCTCTTTCAAACAAAAGCTGACTGTATCAGCAGATGCCATGAATATCCTTGCCGGTGACGGCGATGACGACCTCGAACCCGTGTATGAAAGGTTCTTCACTTCCTGGAACGGCGAACAGGTGCTTTCCTGCGGCGCTGAATACAATTACCTTGATATGATTTCTCTGCGTGGCGGATATTTCTACGACAAAGCCGGCAGCATCACAGGACCCAGCTTTGGAGTAGGTTTCCATTATACTTTCTCTGAGAAATACAGAATCTTCGCAGACTTTGCCATGATTACGGCAGGTGATTTGGTTGATTACAACAAGACCTTCTCACTTGGTCTGGAATTCTGACGATAAACCTTATGGCTGATTAAAGCCGGCAGGTTATAAAATGACCAGCCGGCTTTTTGTAGCGAATAAAACACCTTAAAACACTGCGACTGTCATGAATAAACTACTCAGGCTGATTTTGCTTTGCCTAGCCCTCACAGGCTTAACTGTGCTGCAGGCAGGCAAGCTTCCTATCCATAAAATTCCGACCCAACGACAGCCCAGGATTCACCCTTATGCCAATCTTTTACAAGCTTCTCCACAGAGGCATGACCAAATCCAAAAGTCTGTAACCAATAACAAACTGCTGGTAATCATGGTTGACTTTGAAGAGGAGACTCCGGACGACCCCCTAACCACCGGTAACGGTAAGTTTCTTCTGGAAGCAGACCCTGATTATAGAACCACTATCGCCAGTCCTCCCCATAACAGGGAATACTTTGAGGCTAATCTGCACGCTTTGAATTTATATTACCTGGCGGCATCGCAGAATACCTTTGACTTACAATATGATGTCTATCCTCAAAATAGACAAGCCTTTACACTGCCACATCCCATGAGCTATTATAATTACTGGGGCATTACATCCTCGGAGTTTCTGGCAAGGATGGAAGAGTATTTCAAGTCTGCTTTTGAATTGGCAGATTCCCTAGCTCCGGAAATTGACTTCACACAATATGGGCACTTTATGATTATCCATGCCGGTTCAGACTGGCAACATGACTTCTTTGGCGACACACCTTCAGATTTGCCTTCATTCTTTATCCGCGTCCAGGCTGGAAAGGAAGCTATTGTCGAGAATGGAAGTGTCATGATTAAGTCTGCCTGTAATGTTCCTTCCACAATTTCACAGGATTTTGACACTTATGAATCCAACGGCAGAACATATTTTACCGGATATGGCGCTCTGAATGGCGTAATGGCACATGAATTTGGACACTCCATGGGAATGGTCGATCTGTATAACTCCTATAACTCCAATACAATGGTAGGTCAGTTTGACATCATGGACAGCGGAGGTTCAGGCGTAACAGAAGATGGGGTGGCACCGGGAGTCCTCATTGAAGGCGAACTTCCTGCGTTGCCGGGAGCTTTTTCCCGAATGCTGATGTTTGGGGAAACCTTCAAGACTAATGGTATGATGGTGGAACTGGAGGATTTGTTGAATTCAGATGGCTTTGATGCTGCTCATCAATTAGCGGCATCCAGCTTCAAACAAATCGTCAGCAATCCTGTCCCCAATCTTGTCAAAATCCCCTTGAATGCGCATGAATATATTCTAATTGAGAACCGTTCTGTCGACCCCGATAATGATGGAGGCACAGCAATTTATGGCATTCTGGATGACCGTGTGGCACTGCATCCCACAGCTTATGATGATAACTTCAATACACCCACCTATGAATATGATTATCTGCTCCCTTCCTTTATAGGAACTGATTATTCAGCGATTGGAGGTGGTTTGCTCGTCTGGCATATTGATGAGCGCCAGATGTATGAACAGGGTCATGTCAACGCTAATGGCAATTTCATCAGTAATTTTGATAACAATACTGTAAACTTCAATCTTAGTCACAGAAGTGTTCAAGTCATCGAAGCAGACGGTCTGGCAGACTTGGGAAACGAATACTCCTGGTTTTGGACAGGCACCCCCTTGGAGTATTTCAATAAATACAAGCCATATCTCAACGAAGATGGACTCTTTGTGGACTGGACGACTCAACTCTGGAAACCCGAGTTGAACTCAATTACCACACCCTCTTTAACAGATTTCCAGGGCTTGCCTGCTTTCTATGGTCTCAAAGATATTGGCTTACCTTCCGCAGTTATGTCATTCAAGCTTTCTGCTGGTATCTATGATGTAGTATATCAAATCGGACAAAAGGATTCTTTGATAATACCTTTTCCTATTATCAATTCTGATTTGTCAGCCAATGTTCTGCCCATTTGGCAACAGAATATGGTGCATTTTTACGTTTATGACCCTGATATGGGCATCACACAGTGGTCAGAATTGATTCCACCCCTTCATTTGGAACTGACTGATTTCAATATTACACCAATTATATCAGACGTTAACCATGATAATTACAAAGAAGCAGCATTTATACAAGGCAATGCGCTTATCCTGATTGATTTCAGCGGTGATGAACCATCCATCAGAAGGTATCCTTATACTGGAACAGATACAATTGTAGGAATACCCTTATTTGCACCGGACGGCAAGCTCTACATATCAACAAATAAAGATCTGCTATGGTTTAA
>DAHVPA010000090.1 GCA_027318525.1 Candidatus Cloacimonadota bacterium
ATCTTAACCGCATCCGCATCCTGCAAATCAACATCGCCAAATACATGCGGATGCCGGCGCACCAGTTTGCTGTTGATGTTCTCGAGCACCTTTTCCACATCAAAGCGCTGTTCTTCTGCTGCAATCTGACATTGAAATACGATGTGCAGCATCAAATCGCCCAATTCCTCATTCAGGGAATTGTAATCCTCTTCCTCAATGGCTTCCACCGCTTCATACAGCTCTTCGATAAAGTTCGGCACCAGGCTTTCGGGTGTCTGTTTCAAATCCCAGGGACAGCCTGAAACCGGCTCTCTCAGCCGGGCTACGATTTCCACCAGTTTATCAAATGCCTGCATTTCTCACCTGTTTCCTCTGTTTGATCTTTTTTTCCGATTACATAAACCGCTCTGTTTTGACAAGTTTATTCTTTCGCCAGGTTCCTCAATCCGGATAAAAGCTCACCTGATAATATCGGTTGACACTGTAAAGCTTACGGCACATCATGCAACCTGATCATAAATGAGGAGATAGACATGAAGGTAAGCCCGTTTATCTGGATTCCGCGGATTTTGACTCTGCTTTATATAGCTTTTCTGATGTTGTTTTCGGTGGATGTTTTCTTTATGGAAGGTCCCTTACTGCAAAAAGTGGGGGGATTCCTTATTCACAATGTCCCTGCTTTTCTCTTTCTGCTCAGTCTTGCCATAACCTGGAAGCAACCGATCTGGACAGCCGGACTGGTCTTTGTCTGCGATTTCATCATTACACTGCTCTATGGCACCTTTGAAGAATGGAGTCACTTCCTGGTCTTTTCCATCCCGCCGTTATTCTTTGCCTTGTTGTTTGTGGTGATTTATCTGCTGTCCTCCGGTGCAGAACCTGATACGGACGGGGATTTGCCTGCAGATTAAAGCCTGTCTAACTTGCCCGCTCTGTTTTATTTACCGGATTCGATTGTCCTCAGATTGTCCACCGCCACATCTGCCGAACCTGACACAGTCACATAACCAAGTTCCAGATTTGCCGTATCAGTGAGTTTGCCCATCATCCATTCTCCGGAATGCGATTCCTCCTCATTCAGCGGAGCTCTATAGATGCCGTTTTCCAGAGCTTTGAAGTAAATCACCTGCAAGCCCTGTTTCAGCTTTCTCCGTTCTGCCAGAACAGTCTTGTAATAATAGGGCACAGTCACCTGCTCACCATCCTGATAGGTGGTAAAAGCCTGATTTCCGGCTGGATTTTTATCCAAAACAGCCACAGGACGGGCAAGCTGCACAGGGCTCGACCCCCTGCTGCTGATTGCTTCAAAGCTGACAAACCAGTCATTCAATCCGATAAAATGCTCATCCACACCACTCTGCTCCACTGTCTTGCCCAGGATATCCTTGGTGATGTCCTTACCTTCATCCAGCACAGTTTTTACCAGATGCACAGGGATGCGGATGATGACCTCTTCATCATTCAAAATCAGGTTATTGCCATCATTGGATTGGATTTCTCCCCTGTATTCGCTGCCGTTTTCCACATAGACATTGACGGCAGGCATTGCCGCCAGGCAGGATACGGCAGCTAAAACTATCATCAGCCTTTTCATTCTTGCTCCTAATTGCCCCAAATCTATAGCAGTTTCTGATTTGATTCGGGAACTTATGCTTTGATAAATGCAATGCGCTGTGATGTCAACAGAAAAAGGCGGTTCTTATCCTGCCTGATTTTTTATCTGAACATCCCTTCCTGCTCTTTCACCCGGAGGGGTCATCGTGGGCTAACCCCTCGATGACCCCTCGATGACCCCTCGCAGCAAAAGTGGAAGTGGAAAAGCTGCAGAGACGGGAAGGATGTATCCGACAATCCGTAACTTATCTATTCTGCAGGAAGTTGGCAAATCCGATTTAATCCAGTGACGCAGCTTGGCATTCCTAATAAATTTATGCTTTACAAGATTGGGCAGGGCAGATTAGGTGCTAATATGTGTAAATTGCATCAAAATGGGTGAATTGTGTCTGTCCGAAGGTTGAGATTATCCCATTTTTGAGGTTTACGCGACACAAGTGATAGCAAAAATAAAATAATAAAGGTTCCGAATATGGATAAGCAATGGGAACTGCCGCTTCCGCTGGAAGCTGAAGCCCTATCCGCTGCCAGGAGTATCGCACTGGATTTGAAATGTCCCGCCCTGATTGCAGAATTGCTTTACCGCAAAGGCTATAGAACGCGGGAGGAAATCCACGAATTCTTTTATCCCAATCTGTCCAAACTGCTCGATCCCTTCCTGTTTGAACAGATGGATAAGGCGGTGACCCGCATCCTGAAAGCCATTGAGGACAAGGAGCAAATCGTCATCTACGGCGATTACGACGTGGACGGCACCACCGCCACAGCCTTGCTCTATCTGGGTCTGCGCCGGATTGGCGGTTTGATTGATTTCTATATTCCGCACCGCATGATTGACGGTTACGGGCTTTCGCTCAACAGTCTGGACCAGCTCAAAGCCACCGGTGCCACCCTGCTTATCAGCGTGGATTGCGGTGTAAACGCCATTGAAGAGATTACTGCCATCAACGCCATGGGCATGGAAATCATCGTCACCGACCATCATAATCCCAAGGAAATCCTGCCCGATGCCTATGCCATCATCAATCCCAAACTGCCCGGCACCACCTATCCCTTTCACCATCTGGCGGGAGTCGGGGTTGCGTATAAACTCCTGATGGCAATCTATCAGAGATTGGGCATCGCCACCCATGACAACGTGATCAAATATATGGACCTGGTGGCGGTCGGAACGATTGCCGACATTGTCCCCCTGACTGATGAAAACAGAGTCTTTGCCAGTATCGGTCTGCAGCACCTGATTGAAAAGAAAAACCTGGGACTTAATGCCCTGACCCAAATCAGCAACCTCAATCAAAAGAATCTGGATACGACGGATATCGTCTTTGGCATCGCACCCCGCATCAATGCGGCTGGCAGAATGGGCAGCGCTGCAGTGGCGGTGGATTTGCTCATCGCCACAGAAGAAGAAAAAAGTCTGGAACTGGCGGAAGTGATTGAACACCAAAATTCCCTGCGCCAGCAGGAAGACCAGAAAACCTTTATCGAAGCCTGCGACATCATCGAAAAGAAATATAAGGATATGGCACATACACCCGTCATGATTATCAGTTCGGATGACTGGCATCAGGGAGTAATCGGCATCGTGGCTTCCAAACTGGTGGAAAAGTATTATCGACCCGTTATTATGATTTCCTTCAAAGAAGGTTTTGGCAGCGGCTCAGGACGCAGTGTGGCGGATTTTGACCTGTTTGAGGCACTGAAGCATACGGAACATAATCTGCACAGCTTCGGAGGTCATAAGTATGCGGTCGGATTGACCATTTATCAGGAATATATCGACCGCTTTGAAAACGAACTCAGCCGCTATATCAGCGAACATCTCCAATTGGATAAAATCAAGCCGCCGCTCAAGATAGACCATGAGCTGGAAATCTATGACATCAACGACAACCTGATGAGCTGGATGGAACGCTTTGCTCCTTTTGGTCCGGAAAACTACCATCCCGTCTTCCTGACCCGCCAGGTCTCAATTGCCAGCTATCCATATAACGTCGGACGCAATCACCTCAAACTCAAGGTTATGAAAAACGGCAATGTCCTCGACCTCATCGGTTATAATCTGGGCGACTTTCTTCCCCTGCTCAAGAAGAACGCCCTCATCGACATCGCATTCACCCTGGAATACAACCGTTTTGGCAATAAAACCACCATCCAGGGCAAACTGCGGGACATTCATCTGCATAAATAGAAGGCTTTTATGCTTAAGAAAGCTGTAATCCCCATTCTCCTGATTTTGGCTGCCCTGCAGCTCGGAATCATGCTCACAGGCTGTGCAGGAATCAGCTCTGGCAGAGAAGTAATCCCCACCCGACTGGAACTGAACGGCACCCTGCAATTACCCTTCCAGCCAGGAAAAGTGCTGCTGGACGAAATCACAGGCACCTACTTTATCCTTGAAGCCGGAAAACCCTATCTGCATTTCTGGCGCAACGGGACATCTATCAATACCCTGGGCGGATTTGGTTCGGAAAAAAGCAACTTTCAAAAACTGAGCGATATCACACTTGATCCCGACGGCAACCTGCTGGCGCTGGATTCCTTTGCCAGACTGGTGCGTAAATTCACTCCCGATGGTAAATGGATTGCGGATACAGAGCTGGCAGACTTCAGTCAACCCACCAAAATCTGCGCCACTGCAGGAGGCGACCTGATTGTATATGATGACGCCACGCAGGAATTTACTAAGCTGTCTGCTCTGGATTCCAAACCGCTGTTCAGCTTTGGCAGATTTCAGGTTGACAGCGTCTCGCACATCTCCGCCAGCCGGGATTACATTGCCTCAATCGATGAAACAGGCGACCAGACAGTAGTGTTTTCTGCCTTGGGACAGTTTCTGGATGAATACAAGTATCAGCTCGTGCTGGATCGCTTTCAGAATCTATACATATATCATGAAGGTGCACTCCGGCTGCTAAAGGAAGATGTCCTGCTGCCTTTCGGGTGGGACAGTCACGAAGTAAAGCTCTTTGCTTCTCCTGAGACATTACTGCTGGTAAGGGGTGAATCTGTGCTGACCATTTTACCATCCTATGCGGGGGAGTGAGCAAACTGATATGAAGAAAGCGCTGCCTGTTCTGCTCTCTGCTGTTTTATTAGGCATATCACGTCTTCCCCTCTATTGCGGATGGCTGGCTTTTGTCGGTCTGATACCGCTTCTTTATCATTTTGACCAGGGTGGCAGAACTTGGAAGGAACTGCTGCGTGACGCCTTTATCTTCAGCGCTGTAAATCTTACCATCTGGCTGCACTGGATTTGGGGAGTCACTTCAGGCGGTTTTGTCGGTATCATCCTGTTCTATACAGTCTATTACTTTTTAGCGTTTACAGCTATCCAACTGATTGGGAAGAAGCTGCCCCGCCTTCGTTACATCGGTTTTATCCTTGTTTTTCTGACTCTGGAGTATTTGCAGAACTTTACAGAATTCCGTTTTGCCTGGATAAACCTGGGATATGCTTTGACGGATTACACTGTGCTGCTGCAAGCTGCCGATCTGGGTGGAGTTGTGCTGATGTCCCTGTTTATCCTGCTGCTTAATCTCTGGCTCTACAGGCTGTCCCAACATAAGTGGACCAACCTGATTTTCATTGCAGTCCTGATGCTGCTTTGGAGCGGCTATGGCATCTGGTGTCTGAAGAGCCTGCCTCTGCACAAGGCGGAAGCACAAATCGCAATCATGCAACCCAGTATTCCGCAGGAAGAAAAGTGGGAGACGCAGCACTTTACCGAACTTTATGACCGCTATACCAGGTTGACCCGGGAAGCTGCCAAACAAGGCGCTCAGCTTGTTATCTGGCCCGAAGCCGCCATGCCGGCTTATGTGCTGAGGGACGGCAATGTCCTGCCCTTGGTGCAAAACCTGGCTGACAGCAACCGCATCGACCTTTTCACCGGCTTTCCCGATGTCTTGCCTGCGCCTTCCGGGTATCCCGGTGGAGCTTATTATTACAATGCTGCCACTTTGTTCCGTCCTTATGCCGGATATGACAAACCCTATTACAAGATGATTCTTGTGCCTGTGGGTGAGCGTATCCCTTTGTTGAAGCTGTTTCCCTTCATGTGGAAACTGCAATTCGGTCAGGCAAACTGGGAATATGGCACCAGTCCGACCTTCCACACCAGCGGTAAAGTGACCTTTTCACCTCAGATTTGCTTTGAAATCGCCTTTGCAGAGCTGAACCGGTGCATGGCGTTCCGCAATCTGGCAGAACGCAGAACCGGTAGACCCGACCGGGTGGACTTTTTGGTAAATATCACCAACGACGCCTGGTTTGGACGTTCAGCCGGACCTTGGGTGCATGGTATGATGACCAGGTTTCGTGCTATTGAAAACCGCATCCAGATTTACCGCAGCGCCAACACGGGGATTTCCATGGCGGTTGACCCGTTGGGCAGAATCATTGCGCGCACCCGTCTCTATGAGATTACAAACGCCACAGCGCCTTTATACAAGACAGACCGCATCCCCCTTTATTATTACGTTTATGCCTATCCACGCCTGATCTGTCTGGCAACGTTATTCCTGATTGCTGTTGCCTTGTTCAGGAAAAAACCTCCCCGCCAAAACTCTGGAGGAAAAGCATGAGCAAATTCTATTACACGATTGGCGAAGTCAGCAACCTGCTTGACGTTAAACCCTATGTCATCCGCTACTGGGAAACCGAATTCCACCAGCTCAAACCCCGCAAAGACAACGGCAGGAACAGACAGTTTACGGAAGAACATATCGAACTGCTCAAGAAAATCAAGCACATGCTCTATGAGCAAAAATTTACCATCGAAGGTGCACGCCAGAAGCTGAAAAGTGACAGAAAAGCTCCTGAACAGATGGAAATCGACCTTTTTGCCCAGCCTGCCCAACCTGTCAAACCAGCTCCCACCAAGACGGAAAAGGCACAACTCGTCAAAGAAGTCTATGAGTTGAAACGGCAGATTACGGGCTTTTTATTAAACCTGCACAAAACCTCAACGGAGAAATAGAATGACCTTTCAGAATATCATCCTGACCCTGCAGCAATATTGGGCAGAACAGGGCTGCAACCTTGTCCAGCCTTATGATGTGGTAATGGGGGCAGGCACCTTTCATCCCGCCACTTTCTTTGGAGCTCTGGGTGCTAAACCCACTTCCGTAGCCTATCCGCAACCCTGCCGCCGTCCCAAGGACGGACGCTATGGCGAGAACCCCAACCGCCTGCAGCACTATTATCAGTTTCAGGTTATCATCAAACCCTCTCCTGACAACATCCAAAACCTCTATCTGCAAAGCCTTGCCGCCATCGGTATCGAAATCGAGAAGCATGATATCCGCTTTGTGGAAGATGATTGGGAATCACCGACCCTGGGCGCTTGGGGATTGGGTTGGGAAGTGTGGCTGGACGGAATGGAAATCAGCCAGTTCACCTATTTTCAGCAAGTAGGCAGCGTGGATTGCCGCCCTGTCAGCGTTGAGCTTACCTATGGTCTGGAACGCCTTGCCATGTATATTCAGAATGTGGACCATTACCGTCAACTGCAATGGAACGAAACCACACGCTATGAGGAGCTGTTCTTTGACCGGGAGGTCGAATACAGCGGTTACAACTTTGATGGAGCCAACACCGCCATGCTGTTTGAACGCTTTGCCAAAAGCGAAACTGAGTGCAACGACCTGATTGCCAAAAAGTTCGTATTCCCCGCCTATGACGAGCTGCTCCAGTGCTCGCACACCTTCAACCTACTGGATGCCAGAGGCGTAATCAGCGTCACGGAAAGAGCTGCCTACATCGGCAGAATCCGTAATCTGGCACGTCTTTGCGCCGGACTTTATATGGAAAAATACGGTTCCTGAAATGAATCTCACCCAAAATATCAGTTCTTTTGACCTGCCGGTTGCTTGGATGCCTCGAGGGGTCATTGTGGGCTTACCCCTCGATAACCCCTCGGTGACCCCCCGCTGCCTGCAAGAAACA
>DAHVPA010000091.1 GCA_027318525.1 Candidatus Cloacimonadota bacterium
TCCGCTGGTGGAAGTAATAAGTTGTGCTCTACATATCAAAAATGTCAGCAGCCCCAAAGTCCTGCATTATTACCAAAGATGTATCGATGCGTTTAACACTGAAATTGATCTCTGGCAAAGTGATGAGCGAAATATCCATGAACTGCTTGACAACAACCTGCCACAAGAAATTATTCAACATATACTAGCAGTCAGGCGGGGAAGATTTTGTTTTGATCCTCCCGGATTTGACGGCAGCTATGGAGTATTAAAAATTCAGATGGAGTAGCATATGAATGCAGACATCACCAGACCTCGCAGGTTAGCACTGTTCAATGCACTGGAGAATAACCAGATAATTCTTATTTTTGCCAATTCAGAGCAGGAAGGCATCGAAAAATTCCATCAGGACAATCATTTCCTCTATTTCACAGGTATAATGGTTCCTGATGCTGTATATTGCCTGGGAAAGCTGCAAAACAGACAAATTGAGCACTTATTTATTCAAAGAGGAATCCCGGAAAGAGAAGTGTGGGACGGTAAAAAACTATCAGCCGAAGAAGCAAAATCCAGCACCGGTATGGAATCGGTCAAATACCTTGATGAGTTTTACACATATCTGAATTCTTATTGCCCGGGTACAGAGAAAATCTGGTCCAATATTGGAAATCCCCAAATCGGGAAACCGCTGAATTATCCGAGTTTTATGCTGAAGCCGTTGCGCAAGATATTCCCGGCTATAACAATAGAAAGTATCAATAACCTGGTAAGGGGAATGAGATCCATCAAGTCTGAATGGGAAATAAACCAGATGCAAAAGGCCATTAATCTGACCGGAGACGGCTTTCTCGACGTATTACACCAAGCAAAAACAGGCATGATGGAGTATGAGTTGGAGGCAATCCTTTATTACAGAATGCAGCGAAACGGAGTGCAGAAATGGGGCTTTGCGCCAATAATTGCAGCAGGAATCAACGCCACCACCCTTCATTATAAACAAAACAACAGCTGCATTGCTGAGAATGACATTGTACTGATGGATATCGGTGCATCCTACCTCAACTATAGCGCAGACATAACTAGGTGCTTCCCCGTAAACGGTAGATTTACAGCCAGGCAAAAAGCAGTTTATGATGAGGTGCTGGGAATCCAAAAAGCAATCATCGACACAGTCAAACCAGGTGTCAGCCTGACCTTTCTGAATGAAAGAACCAATGAACTGATGCAGGAAGCTCTAATCCGGCTTGGACTTATCCAGACCAAGGAAGAATTCAGACGTTATTATATGCACAGCATCAGCCATCACCTGGGCATGGACACACATGATCTGGGGGCAAGGGATTCCATCCTGGAATCCGGTAATGTTATAACTGTCGAACCGGGTATCTACATTCCTGAAGAAAAACTTGGTATCAGAATTGAAGATGACATATTGGTAACAGAGGATGGTCACGTAAACCTCTCGTCCCACATTCCCAAAGAGATAGCAGAGCTTGAAGCTATCAGGCAGGAAGCACTAAAATGAATCACAAAGCAATTTATCCCGGCACATTTGACCCGATCACACTCGGACACATTAACATAGCAGAAAAAGCAGCAGCACTGTTTGATGAAGTCGTAATAGGCATTGCAGATTATACTGGGAAAAACACACTTTTCACTATAAATGAAAGAACGAAGTTATGCACAGAAGCTTTAGCTCATTTGCCGAATGTAAAGGTAATGCAGTTCTCCGGTTTATCTGTCGATTTTGCTAGGCAAGAGAATTGCCGGGTAATGATAAGAGGGATGAGAGCTGTTTCAGATTTTGAATATGAGCTTTCCTTAGCCCTAACCAACAAGAAAATCGCACCAGACATTGAGACCCTGTTCCTTGTTCCCAGCCTGCGTTATATGTATCTTTCATCTACCACCATCAAGCAATTGGCAGAATTAGGCGGTGACCTGACTGACTTTGTCCCTCCCTGTGTTCTGGCAGCTTTGAAACACAAATATAATAATCAAGGTGGGACAAATGCCCAGACGTAAAGAGACTCCTCCCGAGATCACCAAGATTTCCGACCGTTCATTGCCTGCCAATATCAATGCAGAAGCTGCTGTAATCTCAGCCATGCTGATTGATAAGGATGCAGCCAACAAAGGCATGGAGAAGCTGAAGGAAGAGCATTTTTACCGAACCGCACACAAGATGATTTTCCGGATGATGCAAGAACTGACAGTCGAGAATACTGAAATTGACGCTATAACTATCATAAACAGATTGGAACGGGCTAACCTACTTGATAAAGTAGGGGGAGTCCCATATATTAACGAACTGACCACTGTAGTTGTATCCAGCGCTAATTTTGATTATCACCTGAGCATAATGATGGATCAGGCTTATCTCAGGCAGCTGATAATTGCTTCCAACGGGATTATCGAATCCTGTTATCAGGCTGATAAACCTGTAAGAGCTATCGTTGACGAAGCTGAACAAGCCATCTTCGCCATAGCAGAGATGCCCAAGGAACAAGGTTTTATCAGAATAGGTGACGTCTCGCCGCAGATTATGGCATCCATTGAACAGGTAGCATCAACTCATGTGCCGGTTTTGGGTATAGCCAGCGGTTTTGCCGATGTGGATAAACTGACCGGTGGATTCCGCCCTGGACAATTAATCGTAATTGCAGCTAGACCGGCTATGGGAAAATCGGCTTTTGCACTCAATATTGCCGCACATGCTGCGATGGATCTGGATAAGAAAGTAGCAGTTTTTACCATGGAAATGTCTAATGAGGAAATCCTCATGAGGATGTTCAGCAGTGCTTCAGAAGTTCCAATGGATACAATGCTGAAAGGCTTCGGATTAAATGAAGAAAAGATAATCCGCATTTCTCAGGCTGCAGAAGGATTTTCCAAAAAACATATTTATATTGATGACCAGGGAACCAATACCCCATTGGAAATCAGAGCCAAAGCCCGTCGTCTGGCATCCCAGTTAGGTGGTATAGATCTGATAATTATTGATTACCTGCAGCTGATGACATCTCCAAAAGCCAAAGACAACCGCCAGCAGGAAATCTCTGATATCTCGCGTGCCCTCAAAGTCCTTGCCAAAGATATGAATATCCCGGTCATCGCCCTTTCCCAGCTTAACCGTCTGCTAGAAGCCCGAGACAACAAAAGACCGGTTCTTTCCGACCTGCGTGAATCCGGAGCTATTGAACAAGATGCCGACTTGGTGATGTTTATCTACAGGGATGAATACTACGTCCGCCTGCAACAGGAAAAGAGCCGTAAAGGCAAGGGTGGAAAGACTGAGGATGTGGATTTTGAAGCTGAATTGGAAAAAGTCAAAGGGAAGGCTGAAATCATAATAGGTAAAAACAGACATGGCGCTACAGGAGTCGCCAAGGTCCGGTTTGTTCCTGAGATTACTACTTTCCAGAATCTAGATATAACCAATGATTACTGATTGGCTTGCCCAGGCAGGCAGCTACTTTTTGTTTATCATAGGTTGCCTCAGATTTATTCCCCGACTGGCGCATAGGCACAATGAACTGCTTCGTCAGATGCATCGGATCGGATATGAGTCAATCGTCCTGATAACGATAACTGCAGCCTTTACAGGTTTGGTTACTGCGGTTCAGGCAGTATATCAGACCAGTGGCTACATTCCTGTCAATCTGATAGGTGTAATGGTGGGCAAATCCACCATGATAGAGCTGGCACCGGTTTTAACAGCTCTGGTCCTTACAGGCAAGGTCGGAGCGAGCCTGGCTGCTGAAATCGGAACAATGCAGGTTAGTGAACAGATTGATGCTCTCAAGACATTGGCTATAGAACCGTCCGATTTTCTTTATTTACCCAGGATTCTAGCAGGTGTCATCATGCTTCCACTGCTGACTATCTATGCAGACTTGATTGGGATTATAACTTCCTGGGGATTTTCCTATCTGAAGTATGGGATTAGCGCTCACACCTTTTTTGGTGGGATGAAAAACTACTTCGGTCCTTCTGACTTATGGGGAGGTTTGGTCAAAGCGTTTTTCTTCGGTTTGATCATTACTTCCATTGGTTGTTTCGCAGGTTCCCGGGCAGAAGGTGGTGCTGAGGGAGTAGGCAAAGCCACTACACAGACTGTTGTTTACTCGGCAATCCTAATTCTGGTCATGGATTTCTCTGTTGCCTGGATGTTGTTTGGAGCAAATTAGTTTTCATCATGAATAAGCTTTTGAGCATCTTTTTAATATGTATATCAATATTGCTTTCCTTATCATGTACCAGGCAATCACAACCGTCCCAAAGTAACGGATGGACAGGAAAGACAATCAACATCCTCACCCTTGAACGTATCCAAACCTCGGGTTTTTTAAAGAGGATTATCCCGACTTTTGAACAATCCAATAAGTGCAAGGTCAGCGTCACAACCTGCCGGGGCAGCTCTGATTTGCAGGATTTGATCAGGAATGACAAAGAGCTGCGAAAGTTCGATCTGGTATTGGGACTGGATAACTGCACTTTTACCGGAGAAGAGGATTTTGCCCGTTTTGGAGCATCCAAAACACTTAGTAAGATTAAACTGAATCCAATCTTTTATCCCGAGCCAGCCGGGAAGCTGATACCTTATGGTTACGGTTATCTTGCCCTGGTATTTAATGAGACAATTATACCCCAGCCTCCTGAGTCTTTTGGTGAATTGCAGGATGCCCGTTTTCTCAATCAGCTCGTTGTCTGTGATCCGCGCAGCAGCGGTATTGGCAGAGCTGTTATGTATTGGACTCTGGCTTTGTTTGGCAATGAGGGTTTCCAGCAATTTTGGAAAAGCATTAAGAAAAACATCCGGACATCTAGGGAAACCTGGGCAGAAGCTCTGCAAAGTGTCAATTTAGGAGAAAGCGGGATGGTCTTTGGTTTTACCAGCACCCCTGCCTGGATTCTTGATACTCAGCCCAATCCTTTACCCCTGAGGCTTTCCATGATGAAAGAAGGCAGCTTCCTATATGTTGAGACCGCAGCTATCCCAACTAGGGCAAAACACCGAGCTCTGGCTGAAAAATTCATCAGTTATCTGCTCAAAGCTGATGTTCAGACTAATGTTATCTACAGCCTTGGCCTGTTCCCTGCCAATGAATCCACTCCTCTGCCTGCCAGTTATTCCAATGCTCCATTTGCCACTTATTCAGTCAATGACAAGCTGAAAGCTGAAAATCCGACTGCCAATCTCAACAACTGGCTGGATTTTTGGGATAAGCTTTTTTCCAACAGCATATATTAATACCAACGATGATAGAGCTTAACCGCGAAGGCTTCAACATTGTTCTCTATCAGCCAGAAATACCAGCCAATACAGGTAATATCGGCAGATTATGCGTAGGCAGCAAATCCACCTTGCATCTGATTAAACCGCTGCGCTTTTTGATGGATGATAAATCTCTAAAAAGAGCGGGATTGGATTACTGGACTGATTTAAAACTAATCCTCCACGAGAATATTCAAGAGATTCTCAGCTCAGTTCCTCGCGAAAAGCTCTTTTTTTGCACCACAAAGTCAGATACCTCTTACCTTGATAAATCTTACAAAGAAGGAGATTATCTGATCTTTGGACCTGAAAGCAGGGGATTGCCGGAAGAATTGTTAAACCAATATGCAGACCGCTGTGTAACAATTCCAATGAATAACCTGATTCGATCCATAAATCTGTCAAATGCTGTTGCTATTGTGCTTTATGAAGCAATCCGGCAGCAATTTCCTGTTTAGTTAGTTTTGAATCCCACCCTGCGGATATCCCAGTTGTATAGTGTATCTCTCTCCTTATGCAGAAGGACTCCCAGCAGATCAAATATATTGGGGCTCTGCAGGAGTTTGATGAGCCTGATACAGTTGCCCTCAAGCTTTGCAGCACTGATTACTTTTTTCAGGTCATATTCTTTATCACCCTTGGATTTGTGTTTGGTCCATATCAGGCTTTCTGAATTGTGAAATTGCGCCAGATGTGCAGCCACTTCCAGAGTCTCATTTGCACCTATTGTAATGAGTAACTCATCTTCCACGGGTTGGTTGTTTTCTTTTTTATCTATCCGAATAACTGATATGAGCTCAAGCCCTCCGTAAAAGAGGGGTTTCAACTGATTTAAAACAGCTTCTGGAGCAATATCTTCTGTCAGGTAAAAGTCCAGATACTCCCTTTCACCCGTTACACCCACCGCCAGAGCAGGACCCAGGCTGATTTTGGGATGCGGGTTATATCCTTGGGTAAACACAAAGGGCAGTGAACTTCTTCTGACAATGCGAAAAACCATTCGCATCCAGTCCAGATGTCCCACAAACCTGAAATCGCCGCTTTTGCTGTAGATCAACCGGTATCCCCAACTTTTTATATAGCCTGTGGTTTGTTTGACAACCTTTTGTTCCATTTCATCAGGAGGAGTCTCTGCCGATTCAACTGGAGATGAGCTTTCCGTATATTGCATTCCGCAGTCTGAGGAGCAGACACCGCATCCGATACACCCTTCTCTGCAATCTTCCGAAATCTCTTCCTGCAGAGCTTTCTGCCGTTCCATCCAGAGCCATTCCTTACTCACACCCAAGTCGATAAAGTCCCAGGGCAAGACCTCATTCAGACCTTTTTCTTTATGAATCCCGGTAAGATTATAACCTGTCTGCTTGGAAGCCGCTTTCCAGTAGTCCCAATCAAACCCTTCTTTCCAGCCGTCATATTTGGCTCCGTTTTTCCAGGCTTGCTCCAACCAGACGGCACTATTGCTGTCGCCTTTGGAAAGAATGGCTTCTAGCAGTGAACTTTCTATCGTGTGATACTTGATTTTCACGTTTTTATACCTGGTAAACCAGTGTTTGATTAACAAAGCTCTGCGCAGGATTTCTTCCGGTTCGCACATTGCAGACCATTGAAAAGGTGTATGTGGTTTTGGCACAAATGGTGAAAGCGTTACGTTGATTTGAAACTGCCTGCCTGTCTCCGTCAGGATTAAAGACAGCAAAGCTGCAATACCTTCAATATCCTCATCGGTTTCCGTGGGCAATCCAAGCATAAAATAGAGCTTTATCCTCTGCCAGCCAAGTTGTTTGGCAATACGGACTCCCTGCAGGATTTCTTCTTCACTCAGGTTTTTATTAATTACATTGCGCAATCTTTGCGAGCCTGCCTCCGGAGCAATGGTCAGCCCTTCCCGACCCACTTCCTTCAGGAGTGCCACCAGTCTGTCATCAAAGGAATCCACTCTCAATGACGGCAGCGAGACATGCGTCTTGTGTTGATCAACCTTATGCAGCAGTGCTTCCAGTAAGGGTCTGATGCAGGTGTAATCGCTGCTTGAAAGTGATATCAGACCAGCTTCTTCCCATCCGTATAATTCTGTCTCCTGCAGCAGGTCTTCCAGGATTGCTTCAGCGCTGCGTTCCCTGACTGGTCTGTAGAAATAACCCGCATGACAAAATCTGCATCCCCGCGTGCAGCCGCGCATGATTTCTGCTA
>DAHVPA010000092.1 GCA_027318525.1 Candidatus Cloacimonadota bacterium
TTGTCCCGCTCTTTCCCCGCTGCCTCTCGGGAAAAGTCCGGGAGGCTGGCGGAGGCTGCGGGACGGGTAAGCAGGCTGGATAATGGTTAAGGCAGAGTCCGCACCAAAAAGCAAGCGCTTTGGAACGGAATTTTCTTATTGACTGATTAGCACTTATCATAAATGCAGTGTAAAAACCTAATAAATCGAGGTAAGCAATGAAACGGTTGATACTCACCCTGATGCTGATGCTGTGCGTTGGCATTTCCCTGCTCTCTGCCTTGGGTTATGACCCGGACTGGAGCTATCCGAACATTATCATGACCTGTTTTAAAATGGAATCCATCGGTCGTTTTGACGGAAAGATAGATTTTACCCTGAAAGACGGCGTGGTTCAGACAGCCATGCCCTCCTTCAATGACCTGGCAAAAAGATACCGCATAGTGGATTTGAAACAAGCCCATTCCTATGTCAAAGAACCCTCCTGGAACGATGAAGGCAGATATCTGCAATGCGTTTACAGGGTGATTTTGGCAGATGACAAGGAAATGGAAGCGGCAGCAGACGCCATCGGCAAAGACCCCAATGTCCTCTATGCTGAGTTTGAGACCATCAACCGCAGTAAATTGATTCCCAATGATCCCCTGATTGCCAATCAATATGCTCTGGACGTGATGCACTGCTTCGAAGCCTGGGATTATGTCACAGGTGGCTCCGACGTGATAGTCGGCATCTCCGACTCAGGCGTCAAATGGAACCATCCCGACCTCAGGGAAAACATCTGGATTAATCCCGAAGAAGCCGTCGGCGTCACCATCAATTGGGCTACCGGCACCTATTCCGGCACCAATGGAATCGACGATGACCTCAATGGCAAAATCGACGACGTCATGGGCTGGGACTTCTTCAGCAATGACAATAATCCCTACCAAAACTTTGTGGATAACGACCATGGCACCCACGTCGCAGGATGTGCCGGCGCTGTGTTCAACAATAACGTGGGAGGCTCAGGCTCCTGTCCCGACGTCCAGATTATCTGCGGCAAAGGCGCTTCCAACACCAGTCCTTCAACCGGTATTTCCTATGGTTATGACATGGCAAAATACATGGCGGAAAACGGGGCGGACGTGGTCAATTGCTCCTGGGGCGGTCAAACCACCAGCCTGAATTACGCCAATCAGATAGTGAACTATGTGACGAACCTGGGCTGCCTGTTTGTGGCAGCTGCGGGGAATGATAATCTGGAACACGGCTCCGCTTATATGGATGCACCCTCCGATGCCACCAATGCACTCTGCGTCGCAGCCACCAATGAAAACGACGTCAAGACCGATTTCTCCGATTACGGAACCCCGATTGACATCTGCGCTCCCGGTCAGGCAATCGTCAGCACCATCATTGGCGGGGATGGTTATGCCGCTTACGACGGGACTTCCATGGCATCTCCTCTGACCGCCGGCGTCGCAGCCCTCGTCAAAGCTATCAATCCCAGCCTGACTGCCCTGCAGCTCAGACAGAGATTGCTCGATACAGCCGACTGGATTTATGACGTCAACCCGAACTATGCACCGCCCAATGCTGCTTCCACACTGCTTGGCACAGGACGCGTCAATGCTTTTGCCGCCGCCATGTATGACAAGATTCCCTACCTTGTGGTGGAAGACCATTCCATCGCCGAACTGGACGGTGACAACGACGGCATTCCCAATCCGGGCGAACTGGTCAGACTAAACGTGCAGCTCACCAACCTCATGGACGAATATACGGGACTGATGTGGATGACAGCTTCCGGCGTAACCGCCAAGCTGCGTTGTGACATGCCCGGCGTAGTGGTTGTCGATTCTGTGGCGTCCTTTGGCACTCTCGGTGCCGGCGCCAGTAACTGGAACCTGAATGACCCCTTCACCTTTGAGACCGTATCGGGATTACCTTCCGTGCCCATTCCCTTCAGAATTTACCTGACTGCCAATAACACATCGACCTATCCCTATGCCATCAACCGCTACTTTGACGTCAGCCTTTCCCTGGTGCAGGATAACTGGCCCGTCAATCTGAACGGTGCCAGCCAGTCCTCTGCCTGCATTATAGATTTTCACACTGCACCCGGTAAGGAAATCGTCTTTGGCGACCAAGCCGGCAAAATCCATGCTCTCAAAGCTGATGCTACAGAACTGCCCAACTTCCCCTATCAGGCAGCAGCAGCCGTTATCGGTTTCCTTGCCATGGCTGATATCAATGCGGACGGACATCAGGAAATCGTCGCCAACCTCAATAACAGCACCATCATCTGCCTCAGCGATGCAGGACAGCTTTTATGGACTGCTCCTTCCGGCGGAACTCTGGTGGGCAACCCCATCATCGCCAATGTCAATGGCAGCGGTGCTCCGGAAATCATAGCTTTTACGCAAAACAGATTCATCGTTGTTTTAACCGCTGCTGGTGCAGCTTATCCCAATTTCCCAGTCCAACTGGAAGGCGCTATGCTCTCCAACGGTTCAGTGGCAGACCTCGATCTGGACGGCAATCTTGAAATAGTGGTTGCCACCCTGACTGCCAAGCTGCACGCCATCAAATCAACCGACGGCTTAAACGCCCCCGGCTTCCCTTACACTTTGGCAGGAGCCTGCAGAAACCAGCCCACCATTGCCAACCTCGATACCGACGCCAATCCCGAAATCCTCATCCCGACCTATTCCGCCAGCCAGCTTTATGCCATCAACCATGACGCAACCATGCTCTGGCAAAAGAACATCAACCAGCAGGTGAAGTCCGGCGCAGTCGTGGCTGACATCAATGGCGACGGCAGCAAGGAAGTGATCTTGGTAGCTTTCAACGGCGACCTTTACATCATGAATACAATTGGCGCAAATCTGCCTAACTTCCCCATCAACATCGGACAGAATGTGAAAAGCACTCCCGTCGTTGCCAACTTTGACGGCAGCAGCCTGTGCGGCATTATCTTCGGTGATGCCAACGGCAGAATCCACTCCTACCGCAGTGATGGCACCGAATCCCCGAACTTCCCCATCACCCTTTCCGGCAACCTCAAAGTCTCCCCTGCCGTGGCTGACATTGACAACGACGGCGATTTTGACATCGTCTTCCCCAATGACGCCGGATATTACATGATTGACATCAAGCGCAGCGCCAGCTCATATCCCTGGCCGCATTACATGTATAACATCAGCCGCAGCGGCAACAATTATCAGGCTACTCCCACTATGGACAATACCACTCCCATTGCCGCCACAGCTCTGCTGGATAACTATCCCAATCCCTTCCATCCCAGCACCACCATCAGCTACAACCTGAAAACCAAAGCTCCCGTCCTGATTGAAGTCTATAATCTCAAAGGACAAAAGGTGCGCACCCTGATCAGCGAAACCAAGGCTGCAGGAACCCACAGCACACTTTGGAACGGCACTGATGAGAATTCCCAGCCCGTTGCCAGCGGAGTTTATCTCTATCGCATGACTGCGGACGGATATTCCTCCACCCGCAAAATGATGCTGATGAAATAAAACTTCTTTTGACCCCGCAAAGGCGTTGTCCGGAGGGACGACGCCTTTCTTTTTGAGCTTGATTCCACTGCAGAAATCGAGGTGGAAAAATCTCCTTCTTCCATAAATGCTGCGAGGGGTTAACGAGGGGAAAGCCCTCGATGACCCCTCGATGACCCCTCCCGGGAAAAGAGGGTAAAGTGATATTTGTGGGTAGAAGCGCCTTCAGGCGGTTTTAGTTATGGAAAATGAGAGTTAAAGGATGGTGAGGTGATTTCAGGTATGAGGATAAATCGCTTGAAGGCGGGATAAAGAAGCTTTACTCGGATTTAAGGCTGCGGGTCATGAGCTCAGTCATCGCCTGCAGAGGTTGTTTGTCATCAAACAGGACGGCATGAACCTGGGCTGTAATTGGCATTTCCACACCCAGCTTAAGTGCCAGGGCATGGACGGAACGGGTGGTGGCAACGCCTTCGGCAACTGCCTGCATGGAAGCAAGGATAGCATTCAGCTTTTTGCCCTGTCCGAGTTCATAACCGACAAAGCGGTTGCGGCTGTGCTGACTGGCGGCAGTGGTAAAGAGGTCTCCCACTCCGGATAGTCCCAGAAAGGTTTCCGGCATGGCTCCCAAAGCTATGCCCAGCCTGCGGATTTCGACCAGTCCACGCGTCAGCAGCGCACCCTTGGTATTGTCGCCAAAGCCCAGTCCGTCAATAATGCCGGCTGCAATGGCAATGATGTTCTTGACGGCGCCGCCGACTTCCACACCAATCAGATCTGGCGCACGGTAGGCACGGAAATAAGCATTGCTGAAGAGCGGCTGCAGACTCTCCAGCAGTTCATCATCACTGCCTGCAAGAACCACAGCGGTGGGAATCTTCCTTGCCACTTCTTCCGCATGGGAAGGTCCGGAAAGGCAGATGACAAGGGCTTTCTGGCAATCAGGCAGCTCTTCGGAAAGGACTTCGGACATGCGCTGCAGGGTGTTTTCCTCAATGCCTTTGGCAACGTTGATAATGGATTTTAGCCGGGGCAGGGCACACAGATAAGGTGCAGCAGAACGCACCGCCTGACGCAGAAACTGGGAAGGGACGGCAAAAATCAGGTGTTCGGTCTCAGGAGTCAGGACCTTATCAAAAGCGTGGCTGAAGAAAATAGCATCGGGAAGGGTAATTCCCTTGAGCAGAAAAGGATTGGCGTGGGTATCGCGCAACAGGGCGACATATTCCGGATTATACTCCCAGACCTTTACGCCATGCCCGTTTTCGCTTAAAAGCTTGGCAAGCGCCAGACCCCAGGCTCCTCCGCCCAGGATGGCAAACTTAGTCCCTGTCACTATTTATGTAGTCTTCTATATCACTCAGGTCATCGTCGTCGAGGTCGTCATCGTCTTCATCGTCCCAGTCTGCTTCCAGATCACCCACCCAGTCGGGACAGAACAGCAGGTCTTCCTCATAATCCCAGCCGTCCACATTCTCCATGCCAAAACGGTCCAGCACATCCTGTTCCCAGAAGGCGTAATAAACAGTGCCTTCCTTGACAGCCCAGACGAGGACGGGATGTTTATAACGGCGGATTTCCACCTTGCTGTTTTCGACAAGGTCCAGAAATTCCCTGAGTTTTACGGGGTCGGATTCCTGACGGAAAGTCATGTTATGCTCCTTTTTATCAGACATTCCGGACGGCAGTTGCGGCTAAAAGTAATATCTGACATCAAAGCCAAATCTGTTTTCGCCGTATTCCTTGTATTTACTGACGCTCGAAGTTGCTGCATCAACATTACGGAAGAAGTATGAGTAGTCAAGATTTATATTCCAGTCATCCCCGAAATAAAAATGCAGGGTAGCTGTGGTGGAATTCAGATTATCAGTTCTGGCTGCATGCCAGTCGTCACTGCCCTGATAGTAACGGTTTTCGAAACGAAGTGCAAGCTCCGGTCTCCACTGGATATCGGGATAACGGGAATCGAGGTCCATCTTCTTAATCAGGATGCCTGCATTATAAATATTGCTTTCGTAGGATGCGTCCTCGGGCGTGTCAAAGTCGGCTTCATCAGCATCATACACCCTGTAGCCATAAGAACCGTTGAGGTAAAATCCCGGGAAAGACTGCTCCCAGCCCAGTGTCCAGGTGGTAATATCGCCGTCGTATTCAGTGAAGAATTTATTGTAATAATACTGCTCGAAACGATACTCCAGGGAAGCGGTGCTTTTCTGGAAGGGCTTTAGCTTAAGGTCAGCCCGGTAAAGGTTTTTTTCATAGCTGTAACGTTCGGAATCGCCAGAGCCGTCCTTATCCAGATAGTTGCGGATGTAATATTCAGGTGTGTATCCATAATAGATGCCTGCTTCTCCCAGTCTGCGGCTGACCTTCAGACCCGCCAGAAAATCTACCCTTTGTTTATCGGGATTGAGCAGGTATTGGCTGCCGTTAAACTGCAGCAGGGGACGAATCTCCCACCACCTGTAATGCGTCCTGTAAGTTCCATACAAAATCGTGCTGAGAATCACGTCATCAGCACTATCCACAAACTCCAGATCGGGATGACCGGCTTCATTTCGGTCCAAATCAAACTCAGAAAGCTGAAAGGCGTTGTCTGTGTAGGCAGCACCCATATCCACAAAGCCGGAAAACTGACCTTTCAAAGCGCCGGCACTCAACATCAGCGCCAGCATTGATACAGCAATGAGCAGCCATCTGCTTTTCATAAACTACCTGCCGGATTTTAAGATTACGGGACGCGCAATAAAGAGATGATTGGTAACGGGTCTCAGCTCATACTTGGCAAGCTTGTCAGTGGATGGGAAATCAATCCGCTTGCCGACGGTAAGATTGAGTATTCCCTCCGCAGTGTATGCCTTGGAACGCTTGATGCTGAGCTGCACCTTCTGCACCTGTATGCCGTCCTTATAAATCGCAAAGACAGGAACTTCCCTGCTGGTAAGTTCAGCTCTCACATACAGGGCAAAAGACCTGTTTTTGTTAACCTGGAATGTGAAGTTCTCCTTGTCTTTGAAGTCGTAATATGTCTTCTTGGATGAATCGTTTGCCAGATTGTAGGTGCCGGAACTGCCAAGCACAGAGAGGGCGGGAAGCTTGGGCTTCGGCATAACGGTAATGGCTCTGAACGCCCGGAAGTAAACATCCCGGTCATAACAGGTGAGTTCCAACTGCTTTAGATTTGGCGGAAGAACAATCCTGACCGGTTCATAAACATAGTATTTATTGCTGCCCATCATTCTGTTTTCTTTGAACTTAAGCTCGTAAACAGCTTTCTTGCCGTTGTTGTGAAGAATGAACTGCGGTTTGTCGACTTTGGCTTTGCTGAAGGCGCGGATTTCGATTGTGCTGATGTCTTTGACGCCCAGCAGCATATCCTTTTCAGGCAGAGAACGGTAATAGAAATAACTGCCCTGTTCCGTCTTGAGCAGACGCTTGGAACCCGGATTGTCAAAAAGCAGTGCCTTCCATTTCAGGGTTGTGTCTCCATAAGCGAGGGCAATACTCAGCGCTGCCGCCAGCATGACCAATATCAGTTTTATCTTATATCTGTTCATAATCATCTCCGTCTTACAGTTCTTCATCCGGGTCAACCAGGTTTGCCATAAAGTGCCTGTCGTGCCTGTCAAAGATGATGACGACGATGATGGCAGCCAGAAGTGCCACCAGGCAGGCAATGGTCACCCAGATATTGTGGATTCTGCTGCTGAAGATTTTGCCCTCACCGGGTTTCTGCACAGTATCAGGCGCAATCGGCAGTTCATAGTCCTTAGCCAGTTTGAGGATACGCAGGACATGCAATACAGGGACGTTCTTTTTGGCAAAAATCATCATCACGCCTTGCTGTTCAAACTGTTAG
>DAHVPA010000093.1 GCA_027318525.1 Candidatus Cloacimonadota bacterium
GGGGATTGAGTGTAATGGCGTCGGTGGGACAAACCGTGGTGCATTTTCCGCATTTGATACAGCGCTTGGGAGTGGTGCGGGGATTGCTGTCCGCATGGATTGCCATCTTGCCGGGAACGGCTGCCATACCCATGCCGACGTTCTTGATAGCGCCGCCAAACCCGGAATTGCCGTGCCCCTTGAAGTGGCTGATAATCAGGAAGCTGTCATAATTGGTGAGGTGGCTTCCTGTGAAAGCTTTGGTGAAGTGCTTGCCCTGATAGGGGAGTTCCAGATCGCTTTCCGAATCGATAATATCAATCGGCGCAAAAGTAAAACCGTGCTCTTTGGCAAGCTGGATATGTGTGTCTGTCAGGTGCCGCCTGCCCCTGTAAAGGACGTTGGTCTCAATAAAGGTGCCTTTGAGTTGTGTTACGATATCCTGATAAAGGGTGGGCTTGATATAATACTCGTTGCCATCATCGCCAAAGTGGACCTTGACCGCCACCTTGCCTGTAAGTTTGTCCAGATAGGGTGCCAAGACCTTTTGCAGTCCTTCCGGACTGATGTCACTTGTAAAATAGACTGTTGCCTGTTTTGCTTCCACTTTTGCTACTCCTGCATGTAATTTATTGATGAGACATTGCCCTTTACGGTTCGGGCAGTTAAAATAAGTATAAATCAGAAACGCCAGGATGACAAGATAGAGAATGAGCAGAACGATGAACAAGGTCTTGTTCATCGGCTTTTTGGGTTTGGTTTCCTGTTCCATATTTTAATCCTAAAAAGGTTCTTTATCGGGGTCCCAGGACCAGATACTGTGATTTTTATCTCCGGCAAAAATGCCTGCTGAGGGATTTTCCATCACCTGCATTAAGCTGGAATAGGCTGGTTCTTTGTATGATAGGGAGTAATAATTTGCACTGTTGAGTGTTGAGGTGGGAAGGAAAGTGAAATTATTGAACTTCTCGCTTGTATGGTCAAAAGTGAAATCTGCACCGGCAGGACCGGGTTCTTTGTAACCGTAGGCGACATCTGCCTGGGCATTTCCCCAAAACAAGTTAGACCTGATTTCAGCCAAACTGTCCGGAGCGTTTATCCAGATGCCTACGAGAGGTGCCACCCACTGTTTTTCTTGTCCTGACTGGTTAATCACGTTGCCAATGATTTGCATATGGGCAGTGTAGTCCCAGAGTGCGATTCCGACATTGCCACAGCGGCGGACTTCATTGTTCTGGCAGAGTATATCGCTGTTGCCGGAAGCGATGATACCCCAGCCCCGCACATCTCTGACCAGATTGTTGTAAACGTATACGGTGGATGTTCCGAACGAGCCAATGCCTTTCCAATAGTGATGAATGACGTTGCGGGCAATGTCAGCATTTGCATTCCAGGTGATGCCAATTCCTGCACCTCTGCCATTATAAATCAGGTTGTCATAAATACAGGCTTTGGCTTTTCTGTATAAAGCGATACCGTCCCAGCTATTATCACGGATGACATTGTTGTGGAGGTAAAGGTCAGCTCCTTCCCTGCCGCAGATACCGATGATGCCTGCAATGGTCTTACTGAAGTCACCCTGGTTGTTCTCGATGATGCAGCCGGTGATTTCCATATCGGAATGCTTTACTACAATAGCTCCGCTGGTGGCATTGCCATCCTGGTTGCGGATACCGTCCGAAATGGTCAGGTCTTTAATCAAAACTTCAGGGCAGTGCTCAATAAAGATACCATACCCGGCATGGGTTCTAATGATGGTCTTGCGCCTGTCTGTGCCGATGAGCTTGATATTTTTTCCGACCAGATGCAGTCCAGTGGTGACTGTAATCATGCTGTCAGGATTGAGGGCATTGCCCAGGGTTGAATCTGTAACAGAGATGGGAGTCAGGTCATAAGAACCGGGTTTGAGAGTAATAGTCAGGTTCTTTTCAATGCCGTTAACTGCAGCGTAAAGCTCATTTACTGTTCTGACAGTAATACTTTTGCCAAAGAGCAAAGAAAAAGTACAGAGAAAGAACAGGACGGTTAATTTTCGCATAAATCAGGCTCCCAAAGTTTTCACTTGCCTTTTTTAAATCGTTTCCAAAAATGGTCAACAGAAAAAAATCCGTTAAATTCGAGGAATGGTGCTTATGAAACTTTCACAACGAGCCTTGGAAATCCAGGCTTCTCCCATCCGTAAGCTGATGCCCTATGCCAATGCAGCCAAAAAGGAAGGCGTCAAGGTCTATCATCTCAATATCGGTCAGCCGGATATCGAAACACCTAAAGTCATGATGGATGCCTACCACAAATTTGATGAGAAGGTGCTGGCGTATGGTCCTTCACAGGGTCTGGACGTTTACCGGCACGGGCTGACTCAGTATTACTCCAAACACAACATCTTTGTGAATGAAGATGAAATCATCGTTACGACTGCCGGTTCTGAAGCTATAGTATTCGCATTATCAGTGGTCTGCAATGAAGGCGACGAAGTAATCGTCCCTGAACCATTTTACACTAATTACAATGGTTTTGCCACTATGGCATCCATCAAGCTGAAGCCGCTCACCACCTATGCGGAGAATGGTTTTGCTTTGCCTTCAAGCGATAAAATCGAAGCCCTGATCACTCCCACAACCAAAGCAATTTTACTCTGTAATCCCGGCAATCCCACAGGGACAGTTTATTCCGCAGTGGAAATCAAACGCATTGCAGAAATCGCCAAGCAGCACAACCTGTATGTGATATCCGACGAAGTGTATAGAGAGTTTGTCTATGACGGGCTGCGGCATTTCAGTATAATGCATGTGCCTAACTTTGAAGAAAACGCCATCCTGGTGGATAGCGTCTCCAAACGTTACAGTGCTTGCGGAGCACGCATCGGCTGCATTGTTTCCAAGAATAAGGAGCTGATGGTGGCAGTGCTGAAGTTTGCACAGGCTCGTTTATGCCCGCCCACGGTGGACCAGTTGGCTGCCAACGCTTGTGTTCAGTTGGAAGATTCATATTTAGAAGGGATTCTGGCAGAATATAAGAAACGCCGCGATCTGGTATTTGATGAACTGCAGAAAATCGAAGGCTGCATCTGTGTCAAACCGCAGGGAGCTTTTTATATCGTTGCCAAACTTCCCATCAAGGATGCTGAAGACTTTATCATCTGGCTGCTCAAAGAATACAGAGTAAGCAACGAAACAGTGATGGCAGCTCCGGCAGAAGGCTTTTACGCCACAGCGGGACTGGGCAGAAATGAACTGCGTATCGCTTATATCCTCAACGAAGAGGACTTAACCAAGGCGATGCACATCTTCAGAACCGGTCTGGCAGAATATATCAGGACACATGGCTGATCTGATAACGGCTCCGGAAATGCAACTGGAGATTCTATCCATGTTTAGAGTGCTGGAAGGATTGATTCATAATATCAATACACCTTTGAACGTAATCCTGGGTTATTCGCAGCAGCTCAAAAAACAACATCCCGAATTGAATGGACTGGACTATATCACGCAGGCTGGAATTCAAATTGATGACCTTGTGCAGAGCCTTTCCAGACAACTCGCGCAGAGATTTACCGCTGAAGAGGAAGTCTTTGACCTAAGGCAGTGGGTTCAGGATGAGATGCTGCTGCTCCGAAATATACTGGAGATCAAACATTCCATGCATTTTCAGGTTAGTATCCCGGAAACGGAATTACCTGTAAAATCGTCACCATTAATGCTGAGTGTTTTTATAGAAAGCCTGATGCTGCATATCAGGAGCTGTCCTGAGATTAAAACGGGCAATAATTCTTTTGAGATAAAAGTGCAGGACAATGGAGACACAGCCAGCCTGAGCATCAGAATTCCACACAGTGAAATGCTCAGGCAAGAACTTCCTGCCTTCCTTGAAGACTTGCTGAACAGAACAACGGCTACCTTTTTACCTGATGCATATCCCAAGCAAGCTCTCAACCTGAGTTACGACGGCAATCAGGAAATCAGTATATCTTTTCCATGCAGGAGATAGAAATGGCTGAAAACCGAAAGCACAGAATTCTGGTCGTGGATGACAGTGCGGAAACGCTGGAAATGCTGCAAACTCAATTGCAGACTGATTATCAGGTCAATACAGCCAAATCCATACGCGATGCACGTAACCTGCTAGAAAAACAGACGTTCCATGTGGCAATCGTGGATCTTGTGCTGGCTGGAGAAAGCGGTCTTGACTTGATAGAAGAAATCAAAAAAAATAAACCATATACGTCAGTCATCGCCATCAGTGGTCAAGCCACTATCGAACACGCTGTCACAGCCATGAAGATAGGAGCCAGCGAATTCATAGTTAAACCAATCCGCAACCTGGACTTGGTCAATATCCAAGTGGAAAAGATCCTGCAAAACCAATGGCTGATTGAAGAAAACCAACGTCTCAATGAGCTAATTCATAAAGAGCTCGATGTCGGTGCTATAGTAGGCAACAGCCCGCCAATACAGAACATCATGCAAAAGATTCAGAAAATTGCCAAACTGGATACAATCGTTCTAATCACAGGTGATACAGGTGTCGGTAAAAGCGTATTTGCTGAGTTGATACATAGAAATAGCCCCCGGAAAATGAAGAAGTTTGTATCAGTGAACTGCGGTTCATTAACTGAAACACTGTTGGAAAGCCTGCTCTTTGGTCACAAAAAAGGTGCTTTCACAGATGCCTGGCGTGATAAGGTCGGGTATTTTCAGGAAGCTTCCGACGGAACGCTCTTTCTGGATGAAATCACCGAGACTTCTCTCAGCTTTCAGGTAAAACTCCTGAAAGTGATTGAAACCGGTTTATTCAGACAAGTGGGTGGTGACCACGACCAGCACTCGGATGCCAGAATCATAGCTGCCACCAACAAAGATATCAAAAGCCAGGTCGAACAAAATCTCTTCCGGGAAGACCTGTTTTACAGGTTGAATGTCATCAATATCGAAATCCCCCCACTTAAGGAACGAAAGGATGACATCCGGCTGCTGACCAATGCTTTTGTAAAAGAATTTACTGAAAAATACCATAAGGAAGGGCTTACTGTTTCTCCTGCTGTAATGAGTATTCTGCTCAATTATGATTGGAAGGGTAATGTCCGCGAATTGCGCAATTCAATCGAACATGCAGTCATTCTCGCAGAACATTCAGTAGTGCAGCCTGAGGATTTGCCAGATTCCATATCGCAACAAAAGAAATCCGCCGGAATGCCCAATCTGACTGATATGAAATGGTCACAGGCAAAGGAAGAATTTACCCGGCAGTACCTGATTGAATTGTTTGAAAAGACCGGTGGCAATATCTCAAGTGTTGCTCAGATTTCCGGCATCCCCCGTGAGAACATCTACCGCAAATGCAAGCAGTATAGTATTGATCCTGCAATCTTCCGATACAGGGAAACTAGCCAATAGATGCATAACCAATACCTAAACCGGAGCACATTATGAAAACCCGCTGGAAAATTTCACCTTACCTATACCTGTTGCCGGCTTTAATTCTGCTGATAGCATTCAGGTTGATACCAATTGTGATGTCCTTTATCATCAGTTTCTTTGAATGGACTTTACACGGAACCGGTGATTTTATCGGTCTGCATAATTACCTCAAGCTGTTTAGCGATCCTGAGTTTTGGCAATCAATGATGAATACTGTCTGGCTGGTAGTATTTGTAGTGCCGGCAAGCTTGATCTTCTCCCTGATTTTTGCCGTCCTGCTAAATCAGATAAAGACATTGCGTGGTCTCTTCAGAACCGTGTATTTCCTACCTTATGTTACATCAATGGTCGCTGTGTCAATAGTCTGGAAGATTATCTTTAATGAACAGACAGGTCTGGCCAACAAGATGATAGGTTTGGTCGGAATCAATCCCCAGAAATGGCTGGCAGAGGCTCGAGGGATATTCGATATTTTCTTTTCAGGTTTTGGCATAGACCTTCCCAACTGGTTGGGTGGACCTTCTCAAGCATTATTTGCAATTATGATTCTGACAGTCTGGAAAAGCCTTGGGTATAACACTATTATCTATCTTTCAGGATTGCAGAATATCGCTAAAGACTATTATGAAGCTGCTGAAATAGACGGTGCAGGCAAGTTTAAGCAGTTCTTCAAAATTACCCTGCCCCTGGTTTCTCCTACTACATATTATGTTCTGATGATGACTACAATAGTCACTTTCCAGGCATTCTCCCAGGTTTATCTAATGACTAATAAAGGTGGACCTCTGGGTACGACCAATCTGATTGTCTATTATATCTTCACCAAAGGATTTGACGCTCAGGAGATGGGATATGCCAGTGCGGCTGCTCTGGTCCTCTTTGTAGTAATCCTGGGATTGACCTATATCCAGAAACGTCTGGAAAAACTGGTTAATTATTAAGGGGGACGGCATGGAACGCTTTTTCCGCAACTCAGTCATTTACTTTTTCCTGATTGCTTTTGGTTTGTTTATGATTGTGCCGTTCATTTGGATGATTTCCACTTCACTGATGACACAGGCTGAATTCAACAAGGGTGAATCTGTCTTTATCCCCAAAGAAGACTATGACATGATTATCGGCAGTCAGCCCGAACAAAGGATAATTGTGGTAAAATCCGGTGCAGACAGCAGTCTTGTGCATTACCTGAATAGCGATGGAAGGATTATCCGTGAGTATGTAAAGATATCTTCCGGAACAATTACTCATGTGCACAAACCCATAAGCATTCACTTTGATAACTTTGTCAAAGCCTTTAAAAAAGTTCCCTTTGGACGCTATTTTGCCAATACCATCTTTGTTTCGCTGGTTTCGTTGCTGGGAGTGCTGATTACTTCTGCCTGTGCTGCATATGCTTTTTCCAGAATGGAATTCCGAGGTAAGGAGATGTTGTTTTTGCTGTTTATCAGCATGGTTATGGTTCCGGAGCCGGTTTATCTGATTTCATCTTATATTCTGCTGGATAAGCTGCATTGGCTGGATACTTATAAGGGATTGATCATACCATGGTTTGTCAATGTTTTTACCGTTTTTCTGTTTCGGCAGCACTTTAAATCTCTGCCCAAAGAGCTGTTTGATGCAGCCTCAATAGATGGATGCAGCACCTGGGGCATGCTGTGGAGAATAATACTGCCGCTTTCCAAGCCGGTTATTGCCACAGCATCAGTCTTTTCCATCATCGGTTCCTGGAATAGTTTTATGTGGCCACTGGTTATGGTTGATTCACCTGAAAAGCGTCTGCTCCAGGTGGGATTGAGCTATTTCAATGCAGAAGCTTCTGCCCAGACCACATTGCTGATGGCGGCATCAACCTTTAGCATAGTGCCCATCCTGATTCTTTTCTTTATTGCCCAGAAACAGATTATTGAAAGCACAGCCAAGACCGGT
>DAHVPA010000094.1 GCA_027318525.1 Candidatus Cloacimonadota bacterium
ATCTTTTTTTCCCAGAGGGTTTGCAGAGAGTTTCATCAGGTTTAGTCTCTGGAAATCCCTTTGAAACTGTCACCCAGAGCAATGCAGGTTTAATCCCCACGATACCAAGCTCTCAGGAAATTCTTGACATATTGGCAAATCCCGCTGAATCAAGCATAAGCTATATAAAGGTGGAATCATGCTGAAGAAAATCATGTATCTATGCATCGGAGTTATCCTGCTTGCTATAATTACTGTTTATGGCTGGGATGAGTTGCGTTGGCATAGTCTGAGTAAGAAAGAAAACGTTGAACCGTATAATAAGAATATGCAGTTAATCGGTAATGACAGGGGGTTTTATTATTTCGTGAATGCTTGTTCAGATTCAGATGGGTCACTGTATTTAGCCTCAGCCCTGACAGACCGCAATAACCTGAAAGAATATGCAGTCATCCAAAAGCTGGACAGCAAACTCAATCTGCTGTGGGAAAGAAAAACCCGCCTGGATAAATTCGCTCCAAAGGACATCCTGCCTTCCATCCTGAGAAAAGACCCGTCCCAGTTGAGCTTTGACATCAGTCAGGTCACTGTCTTTAAAGACAAGCTCTTCGCAATGTCGATGAAAAATCTTGAGACAGAACACATCCCATTTATCCTCGAGTTTGACTTAAATGGGAAACTGCTGAATAAATATGACATTGACCTTCACCTGGAAAAGAATGCATATCCATCAACCCTTATCAGTAAAGGATTTGGTTATATCTGCTATCTCAATCACAAAGACAAAATGCTCTGTCTGAGCAGGATTGATCTTACAAATGGAAAAATCACTGACACATCCATGAAATTCTGGAACAAACTCAAGCCTGATTACAATAGATTTGCTATCAGTGCAGATGACTCAACGGCATTCATTGCCCTGGATGATTACTCGCAGAAAAACAGTTCTTTCCTCACCTCCAAAAAATCGATGGTGACAGAACACTTCAGAACAGCGTCCGGAATCCAGATAAAAGATGTGGAACTGCTGGGCGATAAGATTTACGGCGTGGTCAAGGAAGACAGTCTGCTGCAGATAGTCGATCTGACCAATCCCCAAATACCGTTGGTAATCATTACCGACTCAACCAGCTACGGCAGTTACCAAATCTGCGGAATTGCCAGACAGGACGACAATTTCTATCTGGCTTTAAACGTTGCTGGGTCTTTCGCTAACACGTCCCAACAGGACGATATCATTGTAATCAAATATGCGCCTGATGCATCACCTGAGATGTTTGTTATCGGTGGCAGGAAGTTTGACCTGGCAACCAGGATAATGACAACAGCAGATAAAAAAATCATTGTTCTGGGCACTAGCTTTAGCCATAAACCATCAGTCGGACTGAGGAATTTTGTAAGTCGGGTCAGTTTTTCATCAGACAAGTAGGAGCAAAGCCAACTAATACTTGACTGAATGCAGACAATCAACTATCATGTAAAACAATAATTATGAGCAAAGGAAAGCAGTAAATGGGATTTCTGTTCCTGACCAGCGGCTTGTTTTTGGGCTGGTCTTTGGGTGCCAATCATCACGGAAACATCTTTGGCGCAGCCGTTACGACCAAGATGATAAAGTTCCGCTATGCCGCTATAATTTCCAGCATCTTTGTGGTGTTGGGGGCACTGGTGGAAGGCAGCGGAGGTTCCGCCACCCTGAATAGACTGGGTGCAGTCAATGCTGCAGCAGGAGCTTTTTCCGTCGCATTGGCAACGGCAGTTTCGATAGCTCTGATGACCAAGATCAAGCTACCCGTTTCCACATCCCAGGCTATAGTGGGTGGCATTATCGGTTGGAACCTTTTTGCAGGAATGCTGATAGACTATTCTTCTCTGGCAAGCATAGTAATGAGCTGGGTAATCGCTCCCATTCTCGCAGCAGCCATTGCCTTTCTGCTTTATCATTTGTTTCGCTCTTACCTTAATCGCAGTCATATGCATCTGCTGCATCTGGATAATTATAACCGTTGGGGATTTATCCTGATTGGAGCTTTTGGAGCCTATAGTCTTGGAGCCAACAACATAGCCAATGTCATCGGAATCTTTGTCTCAGTGTCTCCATTCAAAGACATTGTCCTGTTTAACAGTATCAAAATCACCGGTCTGCAGCAGCTTTATTTCTGGGGCGCTGCTTCGATAGCAGTGGGAATCTGCACATATTCACGCAAGGTCATGAACACAGTCGGCACAGACTTGTATAAGCTTTCACCCATCACAGGATTAATTGTCGTGCTGGCAGAATCAATCGTCCTTTACTTGTTTGGTTCTCGGGGATTGCAGCAGCTTCTGACCAGTCTTCACCTGCCAACCATTCCCCTGGTGCCGATCTCCTCCTCCCAAGCTGTCATCGGAGCAGTGATTGGAATTGGACTCACGCGGGGAGGACGCAATATTCATTATAATATTATGGGTAAGATTTCTATGGGATGGGTGGCAGCTCCACTGCTCGCCTGCATTCTTACCTTTGTCCTGATGTTCTTTGTTCAGAATGTCTTTGAGCAACCGGTAGTTAATCAGATAACATATGCTTTTTACCGTGATGAGATGGTTGAGCTAGAAAAACGTGGGATTGATATTAACCAACTTGCTGTAGTCAATGGGCGTGAGTATAATAATGCCAGAGAATTACGCGCAGCCTTGGAAAATATTGAAGGTCTGGAAAGAGAACATCTGCTCACGATTGGCAATATCACCCAGCTTGAGCACCTGAAAATTGATATCAACCGGCTTCACAAAGAAATTCCTGATGATGCCCTCAGTGCCCACCAATGGGTAATCCTGCAATATCTACACGGGAAAAGCTACAAGCACTACTGGCAGTTGGAACAAGCCCTGGCTGAGCTTTCAGCCGATTGGCAACCTAAACCCAGTTCGTCCCGAAACCAAAGTTATAATAGCGAGTTGCAGAGAAAATTCAAACTTGTAATCGACAACAGCAAGCCGGCAACTTCAAAGGATTAACCCCCCAAGCGGCGCAAGCCACTGATATAATTATTCCCAGAACTTTCTATCCAGTGTCCTGTATTGGATTGCTTCCGAGACATGCTCCGGTTTAATATTCTCACTGCCTTCCAAATCTGCTATTGTGCGTGAGACTTTCAGAATCCTGTCATATACTCTGGCGGAATATCCCATATGGTCAATGGCGTTTTGCAACAGAGAATGGCTGTCAGGAGTCAATTGACAGTGCTTTTTTGATGTTTTTGAGTTCATCTGGGCATTACAGAAGATTTTATCAGCTTTGAATCTTGCCCGCTGAATGGCACGTGCTGAATTGACCCTTTGCCTGATCTGAGCTGAAGACTCACCAGTTGGCAATGAACTCAGATCAGCATAGGTCACTGCAGGCACTTCCACATGGATGTCGATTCTGTCCAAAAGCGGACCGGATATTTTTGTTCTGTACCTGATGATATTGCCCCACTGGCAGTTGCAGGTGTGATTGGGGATATTGCTGCCATAGTAACCGCAGGGACAGGGATTCATTGATGCGATCAGGTTAAACTCCGCCGGAAAAGACAGACTCTGCACTGCTCTGGATATGGTTACAACACCGTCTTCCAGAGGTTGGCGCAGGACTTCCAGCACATCACGCTTGAATTCCGGCAATTCGTCCAGAAAGAGAACTCCCCTGTGTGCCAACGATACTTCCCCTGGCTTGGGGAAAGTCCCACCTCCTATCAAAGCTATTGAACTTATCGTGTGGTGTGGTGCTCTAAAGGGACGCGAAGTTAGTATCCCATTCACAAAATTGGAATAATGTCCGCAGACTGAATGGATTTTTGTCGCTTCCAGAGCTTCTTCCAGAGTAAGTTCCGGTAGAATTGTCGGGACTCTGCGTGCCAGCATGGTTTTACCGCTGCCGGGAGGTCCTATCATCAGGATATTATGTCCACCTGCTGCTGCCACTTCCAATGCCCGTTTGACCTGAAACTGACCTCTCACGTCTGCCATATCGACAGGTGATTCGTTCAGCACGGAAAAGATGCTGTCTCTATCAACTGTTTTGGGGGGTATGACAGCTTTGCCCATCAGGTAATTGGCAGTCTCGCGTAAGGACGTTACAGGGATAACCTTGAGACCCTCTATTATGGCAGCTTCTTCTGCATTTTCAAAAGGAACTATCAAAGCATCCAGATTATCTTTCCTGGCTTCTATGGCAATCGGCAGAACACCTTTTACGGGACGGACATTGCCATCCAGGGACAGCTCTCCGACTATGCCGATTCTGGACATCTCGTTTTTGGGCAATTCCTTCAGAGCTTGAAGTAAAGCTATGGCTATCGGCAAATCCAGCGCTGCGCTTTCCTTTTTCAGGTCTGCCGGTGCCAGATTGATGGTATATTTCTTGTTGGGGGTATCCCAACCCGAGTTTTTGACGGCTGCCATTACGCGATGGCTGCTTTCTTTGACAGAACCGGTAGGTAATCCCACCATGACAACCAGCCACATTCCTGGAGCTGCATCGCATTCAATGGAGATAGGTCTGGCGTCAATCCCGACTGTTGTGTAGGACAAAGCATTACCCAGCATTATCACCTCAGATATTTTAGACCATTGTTTACAGGGGCAAATTATCCCAAATCTTATTTTGTGGCAAGCACAACTGTCAGCTGTTTGCGTAAAAAGTAATTTCCACTGCTGTTTTTGACCTCTGTCAGAAGAATATAGATACCACGTTCCAAAGCTTTTCCATTACTATCCTTGCCATTCCAGACCAGCTCTCCGGCAGAGCCCGTTTCCAATCCTGCAACCAGAGTGTGTTTTTTGATACCCTTCAGGTCATAGACACTGCAGCTGAGATAGTTTACTTCGTCGGTAAAGTTATATTGCAGCTTCATACTTTCATCCTGCAACGGATTAAATGGGCTGCCCACCAGTTTGATACTCCCTGCCGGCAATTCAGAAGGCGGTGGCGGTGTGCTGTTTTCTTCTCCTGGTGTACCTTTGTGCAAATCATAGCTATAATGCCAGGTGATGCTGCTATCAGCTTCCATACTCCGTTCCAGAGAAAAATCCTTCTTCTGATTATTTCCCAGATATGCCATGGAATCAATCACAATGCCATTCTCATCTTTCAGATATAGTTTATCTCCGTCATTGTTCAGCGCTGGAATAGCATTAGTTTCAAGGATAGCGGCAGCTGGACATTCCGGATAACGATATTGCATCAGCTCAGCATTCTCACATAGCACCAGATACTGCGCACAGAGCGATGGCAGGGTGAAATCAGTTTCATTTCCTGCACTATCGGAAATAGTCAGGTTTTGTTGAAAACAGACCTGCGGAGGGATATAGAGCTCAATCCATTCCTGATTATCAGTGGCAGGATTATAGAGCACCTCGTTGAGGCAAATCCCTGTCTGTTCAAGGGTGCCCAGTGTCATGCTCCATATATTGTCATCAGGGTTTACGTCATTTGGAATCATCAATTCTGCCCTGAGTAAACCCACCGAGTATTCATTCAAAGCCAAGGCAGTGGAAAAAGCCTGGCTCGTGCCTGGGGGAAGAGGCTCAATCGGACTGGAGTAAAGGACAGAGCTGTTGAGCGTAATCTGCAGAGTGATTTCCTGATTGCCGGAATCCCCTATGGAGTTGTTGATTATATCAGCCTGAAAAGTATAGGTATAATCATCTGTTATCAGGGAACAATTTTCCAGTGCATAATCGACCTCGGCTGGATTGGGATAACCGGGTGAAGGATGTGATTCAGATTTAAAATCTTCTGCGCAGTTATCGGTATCCAAGCCATTTACTTTTCTGGCGAGAGAGTTACCAGCCACGACGTCCGGCGCAAAATTATCCTGGGCAATCGCACCTTCCAGAGGCAGATTATTAACATTTGGGCTGTCATACAGAACAGTATCGGTATAACTTTCGTCTGCTGAGATAAAGCGCACTCCGTCTGTAGCATCTCCTCCATTCTGCATCTCCAGTTCTGCCACATAGACAGCTTGCTGAATTTTATATTCCCCGATCAGAAGATAGCGTCCTGCCCGTAAAATGTAATGAGGAAACACAAACACGTCAGTGAATGAAGTTCCGCCTCTTTGGATTCTGGCACCTTCCAAATCAAGGTCTGACGTGCCGTTGTTATATAACTCCAACCATTCATTGCCTGTATCGTCACCCACCGGGTCATACATAACTTCATTGATTACTACGGCTGCATTCAGACTAAGAGCTATCAGAGCCAGCAAGACAGCAAACCGGATGGATTTTGCCATATTGTGAACCTCTTTTTTTGAGCAGGTTTCCAAACCTACGTAAACATATCTGTTATGTAGCATCGGAATGCTACACTACTATTTAACTGGTTTCCAATCCTGAGCAATAGACTTTTTTATAGTAATCAGGGATTTTAATCAGGTGTATATTCTTTTTTAATCCAACTATGTTCCCAATCTTTCCAGTGCTTAACTAATCCTGCTTCCACTGGATTATTGATTACATACTCTATAGTCCTGTATAACTCTTCCTCATCCTTGACCAGATGGTCATATGATTCAGCTTGCCATAAGTTACCTTTTTTATCAAGATATTTGTTAATTTTATTTGCTGAATATCTTTTCCATGAGTATGTGATTCTGGATATGGGGTATATGTTGCCGTCAGGATTGAGCAAAGGTAAAATGATTACATGAACATGGTTGGGCATAATACAATAAGCAATTAGCTCATATCTGCTAGAGTCATGATAATGCAGAGTTTCTTGTATATAAGAAGCACAATCGTCGTTTGAAAGCAAATTGGGGGCATCATCTGATTTTGCAAGTAACTTGTCAAACCATTGAAAGTACTTTGCATCTTTTTTCTTCAATTCTGCTGCTTTTTCTTTATCATCAAGGGCATCGTATGCATTTTGCCACTCTATTTTTCTTTGAGTTAGTTCATCAATTATGGATTGGGGGAGGGTAAATTTTAGTCTAAATGTAGTAAACACCGGTTTATGGATATCAAAGAGGTGTGGTAGGCTTCTTGGTCGATAAAAGAACTTAGAATTTTTTTCAGATATTGTGTTCATCTCAACTCCCTTAGAGTAGCGTAGGTTTCCAAACCTACGTAAACATATCTGTTATGTAGCATCGGAATGCTACACTACTTATTTTGCTGGATTCCAATCCCGTTTAAAAGCAAATATGGCTATTAAATACCACACTGCATAGTTTTATAGACCTTTGGTCAATTCAATATGCACCGGTTTGATTTTCCAGATCTCCTGTGCATATTGGATAACTGCGCGGTCAGACGAGAATTTGCCC
>DAHVPA010000095.1 GCA_027318525.1 Candidatus Cloacimonadota bacterium
GATCTTAATTTAAAGCCCGGGTTCTCAAGACTCGGGCTTTTTTTATTCAGGATTACCAACTATCTTTTCAACAACTTGTTGGGGAATTTCTCTTAGGAACCATTAACCATAATTTCAACCTGACATCCATTTGGGATCCTCCCGGGCTTAGCCCGGGTAGACCCCGGGTGGACCCCAGGGTGGCATTATGTTACAGTAATGGATAATAATGGTTTCATAGAAAGTTAAGGTATGGTCAGAGTAGCATCAGAAACTGGATTACTTATATTCCAGGATAAACCAGCCTTGGTTGCCGGCTCCCAAATAGATGTATTCATTATCCAGGAAAATAGATGAAAGTGCAGTCTTCAGATAAAAGCTGTTCTTTTCAGAAATGCGCTTGGGATTGGTAATATCAAGAATCTTCAGACCACCGGATTTGAGAGCAACAAAAAGTTCGTTGTCCCTTGCTTTCAAATCTAAAATATCGGATGAAAAGCGATACCTGTTTATGATAACCGGATTGTCCGGATAGGTTGTTTCGACTATGTATAGAGTACTTCCAGCACCAATCCATACGGTATTACGGTTAACACTGAGAACAGTGGGACCTGCAAGCTCGTAATTTGTTCCAATAGTGCGGGGTTGTGTTATATCCATAACATTAATATTCACGTAACCGAAATCATTCAAAGCATGCACTGTCGGAAACCTTGCTTCCAAGTCCAGGATCCCCCAGTTTTCGCTGAAGGTGGATACACGCTGAGGAACAATTCCCCTGCTGATATCATATACTTCAAGACCATTTTCCCTGTGAGTGGTAAAAAGGAGTGAACCCTCACGTCTGGCTTTGTTGCAGGTGAGTCTTTCCACTACGTAAATCTTGCCGAAGCGATTTAAAGTGTCTATTTCAGTAATATAATTTGTAGGTTCATGCGAACAGACATATAAATGTTTATAATCAAGCAGTTCGACATCAGTTATGGGAAAAGTGCTCGAGAAAGCCGTTTCCAAGGTAGGCTTCCAATTACTTTGGACATTATAGATATGAATCTGCCAATCGTCAAAAATATAGGCATAATCATCAAACACCTTGATACGGTTGGCTACAGGGATTTTGCTATGATAAATCTCTCGGATAAACTTGCTGTCAAGTCCGTGTAAACCGGCAGCTATTGATAACAGGATAAATATGACAGAGATGCTTAATCTCTTCATAATAACTCCTAATTATTTTTGAGCAAACTCCGTATTATCTCTTTGGAAGTAATGCTTTCTGCTTCCGCTGCAAAAGAGACGATGATTCTGTGCTGGAGAACGATTTCCGCTACACTCATGACATCCTCTTCGGAAGGTGTCAGCCTGCCAGAAAGTGCTGCCCTGGATTTTGCAGCCATGACCAGAAACTGCGATGCTCTGGGACCGGCTCCCCAGTTGACCCATTTTTTTATATAGTCAGAAGCACCTTTTTCATGAGGACGGGTGGAGCGAACGAGTTCAACAGCATAGTTAATCACATGTTCACTTACGGGTATGGAACGGATTGCCTGTTGTGCATCAATGAGTTCCTGACCGCTTAGGACACGATTGACCTGTTGCTGCTGTAGACCTGATGTGACAGCAACGATCTGCTTCTCCTCATCAGAACCGGGATATCCTATGTTGATGTAAAACATAAACCTGTCAAGCTGTGCTTCCGGTAAAGGATAGGTGCCTTCCTGTTCAATGGGATTTTGAGTAGCTAATACGATAAATGGCTTTTCCAGATTCCAGGTTCTGTTGCCATATGTGACCTGATATTCCTGCATGGCTTGCAGTAGAGCTGACTGGGTTTTTGGGGGAGTTCTGTTAATCTCATCAGCGAGAATTATATTGGCAAAAACTGGTCCTTTAATAAATTCATAAAAATTGTCATGACGTGAGTCTGACTGATTCAGAATCTCAGAACCGGTAATGTCTGATGGCATCAAATCCGGTGTGAACTGTATCCGGTTGAATTTCAGATGAAAAGCATCAGCAATTGTGGAAATGAGCATGGTTTTAGCAAGCCCCGGAACACCTTCAATCAGCATGTGACCATTGGAAAATAAACCAATGATGATATCTTCTATGACTTTATCCTGACCGATAATAACTTTATGAATTTCAGTTTTGATCTTGTTCTGCTTGTCTTTAAGCGATTCAATTATACTAAGGTATTGGTCCATTACAACTCCCTATTAATCTGCTTCAGCGAATGCACACCTGCATAACTGAATCCCATAATACCCAGAACAGTTATCATAAAGGTGGCAAAGATATGAGCAAAAACCATTATCGAAGATGCTGCGTTCTTGTCAAACCCGAAACCCAGAGAGAAGATAATCAGCATCATCCATTCATTGCTGCCTAACTGAGCTGGTGGTTGTGGTAAGATATAGGATAAATTGATAAGCGTATAGCCAAAAAGGACTATCATAAAGAATGGATGATGATCAAATGCCCTGAATAGCAGATAAAAATATAACCCATCCAATAAAATCCCAACGCTTGTTAAAACCAATGCATAAATAATAATATCACGTCTGTGTTCAAAGATATTTAGTCCATTTATAAACAACTCAATCAGACCGTTTATTCTATTTCGTATTTTGATGGGCAACCAGGAAAAGACTTTTTGTAAAATACCGGTTATAGATTTTTTATGTGTAGCGGCTAAGATTAATATTCCAAACAATATGACAAAAACAAGAATTAACAAAACAAGTAATACCTTGAGAGGAGTAGCCAGCCTAACATGCATCATGGGTATCAAAAGCAATACCAGGAAGATGCCGACTGTATCAAAAAACTTATCAATAAAAACTGAAGGCAAGACGCTTACTGCACTGGCTTTTCTAATTTTCTTGATCAGGATAGCCTTGATGAATTCCCCTGCCCTGATAGGAATCAGATAATTGATCCAGTTTCCCGCAGAAGAGACAAGCCAAGATTCTTTATAAGTGAGACGGATCTGATTCCGTAGTAACAGATTCCACCGGCAAGACCGAACGAAATAAGCAAGTATGTAAGATAATCCTGAAGCTATAACAAACAAAGGATTTATTCGGTTAAATGAATTTTTAAGATATTCGAAATCAATAGCTGTTATCCAAAATCCCAGTAATAACAAACCGGCAAACAGACCAATAATTATGGATATTTTGTTCTTACTCATTATCTTGTTTTTGAAACAACATCCACCTATGGTGTGCCCAGATCTTTTTAAAAGATTGTGGTGCAAATTGTTCCAATAAACTATAACGTAACATACGTTTCGGGAATCCCGGGTCCTGATCACGATAATAATCTATTATACTGATGGGTTTTATTACTGCAGTTTCCGTAAACTTTATAGGCAATTTCTGGACATACTTACCTATGAATTTTTCTTTGTTCATTCCTATGTCTGGCCAGGGGGGGCAATCGATGTAGTCTCCCTTTATATACTTCCAACCAAGATGTTTCATTTCATGTTTAATCAAACCTGGTTCTATGAACCTCTCATTAAATATGAAATCCTCTGGAATCTCAGAATTGGCTTTTTGCCATTTATACCCCAAGCCGGATTGATTGGGGACACAGATTAAAATTACTTTTCGCGTAATTCTGGATAATTCCTGCAAGAATCCTGATAAATCCTCTACAAACCATATAGCAGAGAAATTCCAGCTTAGGTCTTGACTTTGGTCAGGGAAAGGTAATCTCGTAAACAATTCAGTGTTTACAACTTCTACATTGAAAGACATTTGCCTATATAGATCACTGACCAATTCAGTCCTTTCCAGATTGTTGTCAACAACTGATAGAGTGCAGCCGGCTTTTGCCAAGGCAAGTGAGTTTAAGCCTGTCAGTCCAGTGAATCCAAAAACAGGGGCTTCAAGGACAGACCTTATGCTGTATGATTCCTTAATATCAAGTAGTAATTGATTGAGGATAACTCTCTCATATGAAGACCCTAATCCTTCATGGGGAAAAGAAAAAAAAGATTTCCAATTGTTAATTATAGGAATTGCCATGTTGCCCGGCTTGAGATTTTCTATCTCTAATGATGGCACGAAAATCAGGTATTGTGTAATGAATTGGCAATTCAAGTTGCTCATAGGCATCATCAACCTTGTAAAACCAGCTGTGGGCTATCAGTTCAAACCTGGATGTCCACAACTCATTACGAACAAGTCGTGATATTTTTTCACCTAAAACAAGGAGATTATTATCGATTTTTAACACACCGGGGTAGTTTTTATTGTATATCTGACGATGAATGAAGTTAACCAGATCCTTCTGTCTAACAGGCTCTACATCAGCAATATTATAAGCTTTACCAATTATATGCTGCTTACTGGTTGCGAGTATGACAAATGCCTCTGATATAGTATCTATGTTGCATAAATGCAGCCAGAGATTTTTATTACTGAGTGGGAAGACTCTGAATTTAACCAATTTGATGAGTTGATTAGGGAATCCACTGTCTCCTAAGCCATAAGTTATTGACGGACGAAGTATTACAGCATTCAAACCTTTTAGAATCGCTTGGTTTATCACTTTTTCACACATGATTTTTGTGTAATGATAATAGTTATCTTCTTTATAAGGGCATTCATTATTGGCTGGCAGCTCACTGGGAATTGCACCGAAGACTCCAACTGACGAGCAGAAAATTAATCTTGCTTTTTTTTTCAAAGCATATTCAATAAACTGCTCAGTGCTCTGAATATTGACCTGATTATATACTTGTCTGCTGGCTTTTCTACCACCCCTTAAAGCTCCGATATGCAAAATGATGTCAAAATCGTTAATCTCAAGAAATGATTTTAACTTTACTATGTCGCCAAGATCGATGAATTCGATATTAAGCTTATTATCAAATTGCTTGAATCTCTGGAGATTTGTTCCGGGTCTTACCAAAGCTGTTAATGATGTAAAGTTATCGTACTTGATTAACTTTTCAGCAACAGAACGTCCTATCAAACCTGTTATACCTGTAATCAATACTCTATTCATCAGAAGAATCCTCAGATGTGGAGTTTGGTGCGGTGACTAGAGGTGCTGTGGACATATACATATTCATAATCAATCTTGGAATTTCTGATTATGGCTTGGGGGTGAGTGTCAGTCAGTAACATCATAGTTTCATTATCTATGTGCTCCTGAATTTTATCCTTGGCTACAAAGAAAGCACCATAATCAGATCTCGCATGATAGTCAGAACCGAGAAAATGAGCCCACCCCATGTTCAACAAACGCCAAGCTGTCTGCTTAATCTTCTCACCATATCCGCCAATCAGACTCGGTGCACTGATCTGGATATAAACATTGCGATTTATCAGTTCCTTGGCTTCGTGTGTTTTTTTCATTACTGATACATACCTTTCGGCATGAGCCAATATCGGTCTAAAACCTGCTCGAAGCAGATAAAAGATGTTCTTGTGCATATCAACAGGGAAGCCGTTTAAGTCTGTTTCAATTAAGATATAGTTTGAATCAGCCAGAGTGAGTCTATATTTGATAATATCATCTGCGATATTAGGTGTAAGATAAATTTCTGCCCCCGGATAAATTGTTATCGGAATCTGATGGTGTCTGATTTCAGCTTCTAATTCTTTGAATCTGGCATCATATACATCTTTACTAAACTTATATGTGCCCACCATGTAATGACTCGAGCAGATAACAGCTTTGACTCCTCCAATTGACATTTGCTGCAATGCCTTGACGGACATCTCCAGACTTTCAGAACCGTCATCCAGGTTGGGCAGAATATGAGTATGACAATCTATCATTGTTTAAGGGAGTCTATCTTTAACCATCTGTATGAATTCAATCAAAATCTCATTATTGGGATAAGCTTTGACTGATCTTAAAGAGTCATCCAAGAGCTTTTCTGCTTGTTTCCTTGCTTTGTCAAATCCCAAAAGCCCGGCATAACCTGATTTTGAACCAGGTGTAAACTCATCATCAAAATTGAAATCTTCTGAATTTCCATAATCTGCTATTATATCTTCAATCATCTGATATGCAAGACCTAAATTCAGAGCATAACTATTCAATACCTGTCTATCATCATCACTTGCTTCGGCTAATACACAAGCCATATCAGCAGAGGCTTGTAACAAAGCGCATACTTTTTTCATATCAATATAGCGCAGTGTATTTATCTTCATTACCTTGCGTCTATTGATGAGATGTACTATCTGACCTCCAATCATACCATAACTGTTGGAAGCTTTGGAGAGGATACGGACGCATTGATTAGCTTTTACAGGATCCGATACATCTGCTAATAACTGAAATGCCAAGGTAAACAATGAATCTCCTGCCAGGATTGCAGTAGCATTTCCATACTTTTGATGAACAGGATCTTTGCCTCTCCTGTCTTTTCTATTCATTAGTCCAGGCAAATCATCATGTATTATGGATGCATTGTGCAACAACTCAACCGCGCAGGCGGCATTGATAACTGGATCAAGTTTGTTCTTTTTTTGATTACCCTTCAGCATTTCATAGATGGCAACTACCAACAATGGACGCCACCTTTTACCACCTGAAAAAACTGTGTAATGCGCAGCCTCGTATAACTTCTTGGTATGTTTGTCATCATTATGAAGAACTGATGATAATCTGTCTTCAATCAATGCCAGTCGAGTTTCAAAATAGTGCTGTATTAACAAATCCACCTCCCATTTTTCGGAGATTTTTGAAAATTAATGAATAACATTGAGTAGATGTGTCAAGTATTTTAATAATAATAACATCAATCTTCATCAGCTTCAGTTTCAACAGAATCATCTATTTCATCATCTTCTACATCATCCTGAATGGATTGAATATCTTTTTCCCATTGGTTCGCTAAAACAGCCGCTTCATTTAAACGTTCGGTAGCTTTTTCAATGGTTTCATCATCCGGTTCCGGCTCAATCCTGGTAATGTCATTAACCATATCATTATCATTAAGATTAATCAGCCTGACTCCTTGAGTATTCCGGCTGATTGTTTTAATATTGCCAACTTTCTGGCGAATAATCATTCCATTTTTGGTTACAATAACCAAATCATCCTCATCTTCAACTTTCATTAAAGAGGCTAAGAATCCATTTCTCTGGGTTGTTTTCAAAGTGATTACGCCCTTGCTTCCTCTTCTTGTGAGGTGATATGCTGATACATCGGTTCTCTTTCCATATCCATTTTCGCTTACTGCAAGGATTGTCCCTTCATCATTATGAACAATAGTCATGGATATGACAAAATCGCTTTCTCTTAATCTGATACCTCTGACACC
>DAHVPA010000096.1 GCA_027318525.1 Candidatus Cloacimonadota bacterium
TTTGGTGTCAACTGGATGCTCAACAGCAAAATGTAGAACTATATAAGCTACTATTCTGTAACGATAAAAAAAAGGGTTGGCATTATAAATGCCAACCCTTTTATATTAATGTATTGTAATCAGTCTTTCTTGAGCCAGGGCTTGCCAAATGGCATGACCACTTTGCCTGCCAGGTCGTTGGTGATATTGGCAATGCACATATACATGGCGCAAGCAGCGCAGACCATCAGTTCATATCCTGCCACCACATTCCACAACGGATTGCCGAAATGTCCCAAAACCAGTAGGAAAAATCCCAGAAACAGGGTAAAAAAAGTTAGTGACATGGCAGTATGGATTCTCCAGGAAGCAGTCCACATGATAAATGTATAAAGCATCCAGGCAAAAAGATACCAACCCAGGTCAGTCTTGCTCGATTCATAAATTTTATAGTGATTCATCAGGATAATCAGAGCCAGACCTATCCAGAAAGCGCCATATGATACAAAAGCGCTGTAACCGAAGTTATTGCCCATCTTATGTTCCTGAAAACCGGCTATCAATTGCGCCAGCCCCCCGAACATCAATCCCAAAACCACGACAGGACCCAATCCCATCCATCCCACATTGTGAAACTGCAGCACCAGTGTCGTCATGGAAAAACCCGCCAACCCAACCACTGCAGGATTGGCATACTTTCTTTCACTCATCAGCTCACGCTCCTTTGCTTGAATTCGGTTCAGATTCAGTCTAATTTCCTCAGGGATAATCCAGTCTAAAACCGAAAGTGCTTCTCATCCAATATCTGCTATTCTGTCAAACACATATTTTCAAATGACCTGATCCGGGGAGATAAACCCTCCGAAATTGTAGTTGACAAAATCAGCCTAATCCAAATTTCTAATAAATCATATTGATTTGTATTGCACGTCAATAAGAAACCGAATTCAATGCTAAGAACAGGGGTAGTAATTATGCATAACATCGGCTCTTACGAAGACAGGTTAAAACAGAATTCCTGGCAGCTTTCTGAACAGGAATTGGGCTACAAACCCGGAGACAACATCAATATCGGATGGTATTGTTCAGACCGCATCTGCCAGATGGGAAAAGGCGATAAGCTCGCACTCAAATGGGAAGGCATCGGCGGCAAGGAAAAGAACTATACATATAACGACGTCCGCCAGCTTAGTAATTCAATCGGCAATTTCCTGCGTCAACTCGGCATTCAGCCCGGGGAAAGAGTCTGCCTCTTTATGGACAGGATTCCTGAGCTATATATCGGCTTTGTCGGTATCCTCAAAACAGGTGCCATTGCCCAGCCGCTCTTCTCCGCCTTTGGCGATGAATCGCTTTTAGTCAGGCTGGAAAACGCTGAAACTGCAGCTATCCTGACCCAGAAGAAACACGTCGGAAAAGTCAGAAAAATCCTGGATAAGCTTCCCCATCTCAGGCATATAATTGTCGTGGACGATGCCGGCAAAAGCGCTTTGCAGGACAGGGAAGTCGCATTTAATATGGATGAGTCGGCAAGAATCGACAACTTCGATATCTATCCAACCACTGCAGAATCACCCTCTGTGCTGCATTACACTTCCGGCACAACAGGCATGCCCAAAGGCGTTAAACATGTGCACTATGCTTTGATATCCATCTATTTGACTGCAAAATGGGTGCTGGATTTGCATGAAAAAGATATTTACTGGTGCACTGCCGACCCGGGTTGGGTGACAGGAACTTCTTATGGTATTGTTGCTCCCTGGGCGCTGGGTGTAACGCAATGCGTAAATGACATTGGCTTTTCTGCCGACGCCTGGTATTCCTTTATCCAAAAGCATAAAATCACTGTCTGGTATTCAGCTCCGACTGCTATTCGTTCCCTCATGAAAGCCGGTGAAGAAGTGGTCAAACAATATGATTTATCCAGCCTGCGCCACCTTGCCAGCGTGGGTGAACCCCTTAATGCCGAAGCAGTAATCTGGGGCGAAAAGGTATATGGTTTGAAATTCCATGATTCCTATTGGCAGACGGAAACCGGCTCCATCATGATATCCAACTACCCGGGTATGAAAATCAAACCCGGCTCCATGGGTAAACCTTTCCCCGGCATAAGCGGTGTGGTGGTTGATACTGAGACATATGAGCTGATAACGGAAGTCGGCAAGGTCGGTCTGATCGGATTTAAACCCGGCTGGCCTTCCATGATGCGCACCTATTGGAACAACGAAGAGACCTATCAGAAGAAGTTCGTCAACGGCTGGTATATCCCCGGAGACCGTGCCTATATTGACCAGGACGGCTATTTCTGGTTTGTGGGCAGGGATGATGATATCATTAATACTGGCGGTCACTTGGTGAGTCCGTTTGAAGTGGAATCCGCTCTGTTGGAGCATCCTGCCGTGGCAGAATCAGCTGTGGTGGCTAAACCCGACTTCGTCAATATGGAAGTCGTAAAAGCCTTCGTCACACTGAAGCCTGGTTATGAGGCAAGTGAAGAACTTGACCTCGATATTATGAACTTTATCCGTAAGAAGCTCTCTCCCCTGGCAATGCCGCAGGAGATCGAGTTCGTTCCCAACCTGCCCAAAACCCGCAGCGGCAAAATCATGCGCCGTGTTCTCAAAGCTCAGGAATGGGGTGAGGAAATAGGCGACATCTCCACCCTGGAAGACGATTAATCATTCTTATAAAAAAGGAGTAAATAATGGAAGAAATTCGTGATGTAGTGCTCGAATACGTGAAGAAAGAGTATATGGAAGACCAGGATGAAGAACTGACCTATGATACCGCCCTTATATCGGGCGGATACGTGGATTCCTTCTCCATGGTCTCGCTCAAGCGTTTCCTGGAAACCAAATACAAGATATCCCTGCCCGATGACAAAGCCACGCCCCAAGCTTTTGACACTGTGAACAACATCGTCAAGCTCGTTCAGGAATTCCTCAATAAATAGGAGGAAGTATGGCTTACAGTGATAAAGTAAGAGGAGCTTATCAGGAGCAGCTCAAAGCCCTTCAGGATGGCGGAATCTTTAAGATTGAAAGATATATCCACTCCGTTCAGGATGCCGAGATTGAAGTGGAGTTCCCTCCCGGAGCACCACTTAAGAAAGTCATCAACATCTGCGCCAATAACTATCTTGGTTTATCCAGTCATCCCGATGTTGTCAAAGCAGCTCATGAAGGCTTGGATGCACGCGGCTATGGCATGTCCTCAGTCCGCTTTATCTGCGGAACCCAGGATATCCACAAGGAACTGGAACGTAAGATAACGGAGTTTCTGGGCACGGAAGACACCATCCTTTTCCCGTCATGCATGGATGCCAACGCTGGCGTGTTTGAAGCAATTCTGAATGAGCAGGATGTGATGATTTCCGACCGTCTGGTGCATGCTTCCCTGATTGATGGAATCCGTTTGTGCAAAGCAATGACTGATTCTTTCAAGCATTCGGACATGGCGCATCTGGAAGAAAAGCTCCAGCTCCATTCTGACAAGAGGCACAAACTCGTCATCACGGACGGCGTCTATTCCATGGATGGCGATACAGCCAAGCTTGATGAGATGGTTGCTCTTTGTGAAAAGTATGATGCCATGCTGCTGGTAGATGATTCCCATGCCAGCGGATTTATCGGCAAGACTGGACGCGGCACACATGAGAAATATGGCGTGGTCGGTAAGATAGACGTTATCACCACCACCTTTGGCAAAGGTCTTGGCGGTGCTTCCGGCGGTTGTGTTTCAGGACGCAAGGAATTGGTGGAACTCTGCCGTCAGAAAGCGCGTCCTTATCTGTTCTCCAATACGATTGCCCCACCCGTGGTGGCAGGCGTAATCAAAGTTTTGGATATCCTTTCCAAGACTACGGAACGCCGCGACAAACTCGAAACCAATGCCAACTGGTGGCGCAAGAGCCTGACGGAAGCCGGTTTCATTCTGCAGCCGGGTGATACCCCCATCGTGCCCGTGATGCTGTTCAATGCCAAGCTGTCGCAGGATTTTGCCCGTGATTTGTTTGAAGAAGGGGTCTATGCCATCGGCTTCTTCTTCCCCGTTGTGCCGCAGGGCAAAGCCCGCATCAGGACACAGATCTCAGCCGCTCATGAAATGCACCATCTGGAAAAAGCTCTGGATGCCTTCATCAAAGTCGGCAAGAAATACGACATCCTGGGCAAGACCAAGAATGAAGTAACCGCCATGTATGGCGCATAAACCATACAACTGATTAATAAAGCACCCTTTCCCATATGGAGAGGGTGTTTTTTTTATTCCCGGATGGCTTTTAGATAATAGAATTGCCTTTCAAGACCGCTGTTGGAAGCCGTCCAGTTCATTCTGGAACCGGTCGTAATGACGCCCTGGGAGGTAACATCGGTAAAGCCTCCCTGAGGTAATCCACCGGCAAAAATCCTGTATCCGGTTGCTTCCAAAATCCTGTCCCAGCTCAAGGTGACACTTGTCCCGGAACAATCTATAACTACATTTGGGGGTGCTTCCAGATCAATGACCAGATTATCCATAAGCTGATAAGTCAGCACAGAAGCCGGATAACCTGCCAGCAGGGCTTCATATTGGTCAATATAATAGACGGAACCCGTCCTGACATAACTGAACCAAGGCTCCAGAAACTGATAAATCACGGGATTATTATAGAAGTTCGGATGGTCTTGACCGGTCAGCGAAACAAAGCTCTTATAGACGGATGCCAGATTATTATAGATAGGAACCTGATTGGCATTGGGTGGGGCAGTCCCGTCGATGGAACCTGATATTGTAACAGATGGCATAGTCACAGACAAAGCCATGTTTATGGAAGATGGATAAAGGTTCAGCAAAGTAATCGGAGCAGCAGCCAAAGTTACCAGTGAAGCGAATTCCGGCTCAAATGATGCTGCAACCACTGCACAGGCACCACCCATGGAAAATCCGCCCACAATCGCCAAGGGTTCTATCTGATTGTATAAAGGTGACGTGAAATTCAGATTTTCTCCGTAAAAGGCGTCTTTCAGAAAAGCCATATCCCGCGCCAGATTCGTTGTATTGTAAAAAATCCTGCTTTCTTCCGTCCTGGGATAGACTATGATCCAGCCAAGGTTCACCACTGCATTAGTCAAATAGCCATAGGAATCGCAGCTTCCACCCCAGCCATGACCGTAAATAATATAAGGGTAGGTTGACAGAGGATTGATAGCATCTATCGGGTAGAATATCGTGGTGGGGATTTGTCTGTTGTTACGGGCAGGATCGACAAAGGTCTTGCTGAAGGAGCCTATCTCATAAGCGGATAATCCCAGACAGAGGATAAGAATGACAATTATCAGATACGTTCTTTTCATTCCCTCACCCGCTCTTTATCAATGTTTTCTGCTCTTTTCTTCCTGAGGGTCTGCAGAGAGTCTGACGAGGTAAAGTCTCTGCTGACCCCCTGGGAATACTCATTATGATACTTGTTCAATGAATACTCTTATCTAATTTCCTGTCAATTATTTATTTCAGTTCGATTACTTCCGTGCTTATGGATTTTAATCGCCATGATTAGAAACCCCATCAAAACTGACGAAAAACGTTTTTATTGACTTAAACCCTCATCTCTGAACAGAGTAGATTTATTCCAAACCAATGTTGTAAAGGATTGTCAAATATGTCAAAACGCATTTATTCTGACCTGAAAACCGAACTGGATAATATCCGCGGTTCGGGAATGTATAAATCGGAGCGTATTTTGGGTTCACCCCAAAGTGCCGAAATCACACTCTCCGATGGCTCCAAAGTCATCAACTTCTGCGCCAACAATTATCTGGGACTGGCGAATCACCCCGAAGTCGAAAAAGCCGCCAAAATCACCATAGGTGACTGGGGCATGGGGCTTGCCTCAGTCCGTTTCATCTGCGGAACTCAAAAAATCCACAAGGAACTGGAAGCCAAGGTGTCTCAGTTTCTCGGTATGGAAGATACAATCCTATTTTCTTCCTGCTTCGATGCCAATGGCGGAGTCTTTGAGCCCTTGCTGGATGAAGACAGCGCCATTATCTCGGATGAACTGAACCACGCTTCCATCATAGACGGAGTCCGTCTCTGCAAAGCCAAGCGCTTTCGCTATAAGCATTCTGATATGGCAGAGCTGGAACAATGCCTGAAACAATCACAGGTAAGCAAATACAGGCTGATAGTGACCGACGGCGTCTTTTCCATGGATGGCGACATTGCCAATCTCCCTGCCATCTGTGACTTGGCGGAGAAATACGATGCCTTAGTCATGGTGGATGATTCCCATGCCACCGGTTACATAGGCGACACAGGCAGAGGCAGCATCGAATATCATCACGTCCAGGACAGGATAGACATCCTCACCACCACCTTCGGCAAAGCATTGGGCGGTTCTTCCGGCGGCAGCATATCCGGTAAGGGTGAATTGATAGAATTCCTGCGGCAACGGTCACGTCCCTATATTTTTTCCAACACGATTGCTCCACCGATTGTAGGCGCGGTGCTGAAAGTGCTTGATCTGATAATGGAAAGCACCAACTTCCGCAACCACGTCATGACCAATGCCAATTACTTCCGCAAGGGTATGACGGAAGCCGGATTTGACATCATACAGAGCGATACTGCCATAGTGCCCGTGATGATTTACGATGAGCAGACCGCTGTTAAGATGGCGGATAAGCTTCTGGCAGAAGGCATCTATGTAATAGGGTTTACCTATCCTGTAGTAGCAGTGGGCAAAGCCAGGATTCGTGTCCAGCTTTCCGCAGCGCATTCACTCTATCATCTGGATAGAGCTATCCATTCGTTCACCAAAATCGGCAAAGAACTCGGTATCCTGAAATAGTATGGAAAGAGGTATCCTCTATCTGGTGCCGACCCCTATCGGCAATCTGGGTGATATGACCTACCGTGCTGTGGAAGTGCTTAAAAGCGTGAATGTCATTGCCTGCGAGGATACCAGAACGTCTCAAAAACTGCTCAGCCATTACAATATAAAGAACAAGCTCATCAGCTATCATAGATTTAACGAGAGTAAGCAGTCCGCAACCTTGATAGAGCTGCTGCAATCGGGAAAGAACATTGCCCTGATTACTGATGCTGGAACTCCTGCCATCTCCGACCCTGCCGCTATCCTGGTCAAAGCTGCTGTCAACAAGGGAATAAGCATCACATGCCTGCCGGGTGCCACAGCCTTGATTCCGGCTTTGGCTGCTTCAGGACTGGATACCACGAGCTTCACCTTTGCGGGTTTTCTGC
>DAHVPA010000097.1 GCA_027318525.1 Candidatus Cloacimonadota bacterium
ATCTGGTGAAAGCTTCCTATGTCACCTTAAACCTGGAGGATGATGCCATTCGTGATTTTGAAGCGGAGAACAAGGTGACTTATTTCTTTGAGCAGCAGAAAAAGGACAAGCAGGACTTTCTCTCCAACAATGCTGAAGGCGAATTCCTGACCGCCACCTTCAAGTCTGACGGCAAGCTCAATACTATCCGCATGAAGACTGCCATCAAAGGCATCTACCGCTTCGAAAACACCCGCTGATTATTTTCCCTGCTTTTTATCAAAGTAATACAGCTCTTGCTCCGGATTCATCCAGCTGTGGCGTGCTTCTCCCACGTAGATGGTATGGTCTCCGCTTTTGACCTGAGTCACCACTTCACACTCAAACACTGCCACCGCATCTTTCAGGACCGGCAGTTGATGCAGTTTTCCCGGAAAGCTTTCCACCTTGCCTTCCGCAAATTTATCCATTTCCCTGCCTGTATTGGAACCTGCCAGATTGCAGAGCGGATGCAGATTATTTCCGGGCAGGACGAGGTTAAAATAGCGGTTAGCTTCCAGGCAATCGTGGGAAAATCTGCTGTGCCCGATAGAGATTGCTATCATGGACGGTTGGATGGACGTCCTCATAAACCACTCTATGGTTATCAGGTTATAGCCTTCCAGCGGCTTTTCCGTAACCACCAATGCTACTTTAGCCGGCAGGTGAACCAAGGCATAGGCTTGGGCAAAGTCTGTCTGTTGCAACATGATTATACCTCACTGATGCAGATGTGGGGAGTTATCCGTTTCTCTGCAAAAACTCATTGACATAAAAGCTATTCTCGCCAAGCAATGAATATTGTCAACCAAGACAAAAGACCTGATGCCCAAAAGATGAATATTGAGATTATAAAAAGGAGATACTATGAAAAAGCTTTTGATTTTCCTGATGCTTGTCATGCTGCTCTTTACCCTATCCTGCGGTAAAAAAGCAACCACCACAAAGACAACTATCACTTTCTGGCACGGTTTGGGCGGACCTTTGGGTGATGCACTCAGCGAGATGGTGAAAGAATATAACAAAGCTCATCCCGAATCTGAGGTCATCCTCAACCAGATCAGCAGTTATGAAGCCCTCTCCCAGAAGCTCATGGCTTCCATCCAAGCCAATAAACAGCCTGATATTTCCCAGGTTTATGAAAGCTGGACCTCCAAGTTCATTGAAGCTGACGTGATTGTGCCGATAGCTGATTTTATCCGTGATGATGCCGCCTTTGAGGATAAGGCTCTCTCCGATTTTTATCCTGTCTTTATAAACAGCAACACCTTCAACGGCAAGCTCTATTCCTTCCCCTTCAATAAAAGCATTAGGATGAATTTCTACAATAAGGACGCCTTTGTCCGCGCCAATCTTGACCCCAATAAACCCCCTGCCGACTGGGATGCCTTCCGTTCCTACTGCAAAACCTTCACCAAAGACATTAATGGCGATAAGCAGTCTGACACCTTTGGCACCAATTTCGCACCCAATGCCTGGCAGTTTATCAATCTGCTCTATCAAGCCGGTGGTCAGGTGCTCGATTCCAAAGGTAAGGTAGTTATCAATCAGAAGCCCGGTGTGGAAGCTCTCACCTATATCACCGACCTGATTAACAAGGACAAGACTGTTTACCTCGTCACCGGTTACAATGGTCAAAACGATTTCTTGGCGGGCAAAGTTGCCATCTATGAAGGCAGCAGCGTCAGCATCACCCATATGAAACAGCAGACCATCAATTTCAATATGGGCTATGCGCCTCTCCCCATTTACAAAACCAATAAGAGCGCTATCAGCGGCACCAACATCGTTGTTTTCCGTAACAAGGATAAAGCCAAGGAACAGGCCGCCTGGAACTTTATCAAATGGTTCACTGATACTGAGCAAACCGCCAAGTGGAGCTCTTTGACCAACTATATGCCGGTGCGTAAAAGCGCTATGCAGACCACAGTCATGCAGGAAATGCTTGCCTCACATCCCCAGTATCAGAGCGTCTATGCCCAGCTCGACAATGCCATTACCGAACCCCAAATCCCAGAATGGTTTGAAGCCCGTCCCGAACTGGAGAAAGCAATTGAGAAAGCTCTCATGAGGCAAAAGACCCCTCAGCAGGCTTTGGATGAGTTTGCCAAAAAGCTTTCCTCCGCCATTGCCGCCTCTAAAAAGTCCCAATAGCTTAGTTCCTTCATATACATAACCGGAGTGCATAATCGCTCCGGTTTCTTTTTTAGCCATTGCATTAAATCTTGTTTCTTAGAAATCAATAATATGTGTCTATTTCATTGAAAGTGCAATCGTCAAAGTCCATTCCAAGGTTTTTCGTTCATAATTTATCTTGTGCAATAGCAAGGTGTATTCAGAGACTTAGTCTTTGCAGACTCTCCGCAGAACCTCGCGTGAAATAAGTTTAACTGTTTAGTAAACAAATCTACAAACAAACTTATGAAGCACTAAGCAGGTTCAAAGTCCTTGACAGACTAATCAATTTTAGATATTAAAGTAATTTAGAAAATAGGAGCTCAGTAATGGAAAAGATATTTGTGCTTGATACCAATGTATTGATTCATAATCCGCAGTCAATGTTCGCTTTTGACGAGCATCGCGTGGTGATACCGATAGTTGTAATTGAGGAAATCGACCAGTTTAAGAAAGGAATCGATGAGAAAAGCCGCAATGCCAGGCAGATTGGACGTTATCTGGATTCACTCAGGACTCAGGGCAGCCTGCAGGATGGAGTAAAGACCCCGCATGGGGGCACCATCCAGATTACAGTCAATAACGAAGTCACCGATGCAGCCAAACAGCTTTTCTTCCTTGATAGAAACGATAATCTGATAATCGGTACGGCTCTGTATATGCAGAGCAAACACCCCGATGCGCTGGTAACTCTGGTCTCCAAAGATGCCAATGTCCGCATCAAAGCTGATTGTGTGGGCATCAAGGCGGAGAACTTTGAGAATGATGCGCTGCGCTTTGAGGAGCTATATACCGGCTGGGCAGACCTGACTGTCGATGCAAACGTCCTGGAAGAGCTCAGGGAAAGGCATTACATCACCAACTCCTTTGGAGAGTTTTACCCTAATCAGTTCTTGCGTCTGCATACTACCGAACAACCTGCTGAAATCATTATGACACGCTATAACAAAGCACTTAATCTGCTCAGCACGCTTTCAGGCTACAAGGGCGGCGAAGTCTATGGACTCAAACCCCGCAATGAAGAGCAGCTGATGGCGCTGGATTTGCTGCTGGATGACAATATCCGGCTGGTTTCTTTGTCCGGAATAGCCGGAACGGGAAAGACCTTACTGGCAATGGCTGCCGGTTTGAAAAAAGTGGTGGACGATAATGTCTATTCGCGTCTGGTGGTCTCCCGCCCCATATCACCTTTGGGTAAGGATATCGGATATCTGCCGGGCACCAAAGCAGAGAAATTCAATCCCTGGATGCAGCCGATTTACGACAATATGGATATCTTGTTGTCTCTGCATGAAGATGCTCAGAGCCAGAACGGAAACGGATTTAAGGACAAGAAGAAGAAAACCAGCCTGTTTGATTTCATGGATTATGGCTTTATCGAGCTGGAACCGCTTACCTATATCAGGGGACGGAGTCTGCCCAATCAGTTCATCATCATAGACGAAGGGCAAAACCTTACTCCTCATGAGATGAAAACTATCATCACCCGAGCAGGTAAGGACACCAAGATTGTCCTGACCGGTGACCCCTACCAAATAGATATCCCCTACCTTGATTCCCTTTCCAACGGGCTGAGTATAGCAGTGGAAAAGATGAAGAATGAAGAAATTGTGGGGCATGTGACCCTATCTAAGGGAGAACGCTCTCAACTGGCAGAGATGGCTGCCAAGTATTTCTAATCCGGAGTGTAAGAAACGATGAAAGAACGCAGCTGGGTTGAGATTAATCTTGATAACTTCCGCTTTAACATCCGGGAACTGAAGCGCTTTCTCCTTCCCCATCAGGGCTTTTTACAGATAGTCAAAGCCGATGCCTATGGTCATGGAGCTTATGAGATAGCCAAGGCAGCTTTGGCAGAAGGTGCCGGTTATCTGGGCGTGGCAAATCCGGAAGAAGGCAAGCTCCTCAGGGTGCAGGGGATTACAGCTCCAATACTGATTCTCTCACCTGCCCTGAAAGAAGAAATCCCTGAAATTATTAAATATAAGCTGGTGCCGACCATCTCAGACCTGACCTTTGCCAAAGCATTATCAAAGCAATCGTCAGAAGCCGGTGTAGTTACTCCGGTCCATGTCAAGATTGATACGGGCATGCATAGAAGCGGGTTCAGAAGTGAGGACTTCCTTTCCTCCCTTAAAAAGCTGGGTAGAATGCCAAATCTGGAAATCGAGGGAGTCTTTTCCCATTTTGCAGCAAGCGAAACTGACGAGGTATTCTCACTTAAGCAACTGAAGGAATTTGAACGTATTCTGGCTCAGATGGACAACAAGCCAAAGTATATCCACCTGGCAAATAGCGCTGCCCTGATGCACAATAACTCCTGGCAAACCAATCTGGTCAGGCTGGGCATCATGTCATACGGAGTCTATACAAACAGAGAACAGCAGGATAAACTGGCATTGCGATCGGTTATGACCTTTAAATCAGTCCTGGCGCAGGTTAAAGACATCAAAAAGGGTGAATACGTAGGTTATAATCTGACCTGGAAGGCAGCAAGGGACGGCAGATATGGTATCATCCCCATAGGTTATGCAGACGGTTATGACTTCCTTTTGTCAAATCAGGGATCAGTTATTATCAATAAGCAGGTCTGCCGTATCATTGGAAAAATAAGTATGGATATGATTACAGTAGATCTTACATCCATAGATAGGGCAAAAACAGGAGATGAAGTAGTCCTGATGGGCGGAGGAACCAATCTGCTGAGAGCAGAACAACTAGCTGCCAAATATGATGGCTCAGCTTACGAATTGCTCTGCCAGATCGGAAGAAGAGCAAAAAGGTATTATTTCGACAAGGGTAGATTGGTCAGCCAGGCACCCTTATCCAGACGGGAATTTGTTTCGACTGATTATTCGGACAGCAAACTGGGAACCATCATCTCCTCAGCTATCAATCAAAGACTACAGGATGAAGAACTTGCAGATTTAATCAATAAAGAAGTGCTGAGAGGTTTCTTTTACAATAAAGACAAGGATATTCAATACAGAAAAGACTTTGTGCATACTATTCAGTTTATTGAAGACAAGGATATCAAAGATTACTATGTGACCAAAACCAGGCTGCAATTCAGGAAAGTGCTGCAGAATGATTATTTTATCGTAGCCTGTGCCAATAGCGATAAGCTGTTAAAAAAGTATTTCCTGCGCAAAGACGTGGAGTATAGATGGCTGATGGATACGAACTTTGCGCTTCACACAGAGCAATTTGTAGTTACCAAAGTTATGGTAAAAAACTATAATCTCGAGACCACTCACAATGTTAAGGATAGCTGTTTGGAAATCCGTTGTCAACATCCTTCACTGAGTGACCTGAAAGGTATTGAGGTCGATTTCATAATTGAAACTCTCACATATTACCCCAAAACTTCACACCAGCTTAGTATCTATGTAACAGAATTGACGAAAGGTGTATCAGTAAAGTTTGAGTTTCCAGATGTGTTGAAGTCTGTAGAGGTATCTTCAATCTTTTCGGGTAAGGACAAATACCCTATAATTAAAAAGACTGGAAACAGCCTTACAATCAGTACCAATAAACAAGAGTGGGTTTTCCCCAACAGTGGAATTATTTTTTCTTATTGATAATTGGATTGATTGAAGAGTTTAGTATCTGAATAGCACAAACTCAATTATATGCTTGGTCAAATACAGTTATAGAGTTTTTATATTTTTCGCGTATCTCGCTGAGAATTCTATTGATTTCTATCTCTTCTTCAATTTCCTGCAAGCTTTCTTTGAGACAATCCCTGATTTCCATAAAAGGAACCGCCTGATTCTCCAACCTATCAGTAACTTGAATAATATGATATCCATAGCTTGATAAAAATGGTTTGCTTACTTCTTTGATTTGGAGGGAAAAGGCTACCTTATCAATTTCAGGAATCAATCTGCCCCTGGGAAAATATCCCAAATCGCCGCAGTAAATTGCAGGTGAGCCATTATATTTGTCTAAGTCGGTCTGTTCAAAATTCTTGTTTGAAATTACATCATGCCATATCAGTTCAATCAAATGTCTGGCATTTTCATCTCTGCCTTTGACCATGATTTGAGAGGCTCTAATCTCTTCTTCACGGCAAAAAAAGTCCTTACGGTCCTGATAGAAACGAAGCAATTCTTCATCTGTAAGGGTTTTCCCGCAGATGTTTAAAGTCTGTAACAACTTTTGGATGAGGAGATTGCTTCTGACGACTCTTTCGAGCTGTTCTCCCCTATCAGGACGATTAATCAGAACCTTATTTTCAGGTGCTTCTATATCATCCATCAAGTCCATAAGAGCTTCTTCCAACTCGTCATCATTCAAGCTAATGCCAAGATCAATTGCTTTTTGCATAAGCAGATACCTATCAATCAACTGGTCGATAGCATATCTTCTTATTTCTGATTGCTCTGTTTGGGGATTCAGCGCTTTAATCTTATCTTCTTCGTAATCAAGCTCTGTCTTGGTAATCTTCCAATCAAAAACCTGGGCTACAATTTCCATCAGTATCCTCTGATTATAAGTTCCTAAAATAGCTTTCTGCCGATTTCAAGACATTATTAATATTAATCGAATTCAAGGGCTCAGACAAGTTGAATTTACATTTTCTATACCAAGTCATCTGCCTTTTTGCATAATTTCGGGTGTGTTGTTGTGCAATTTTAAGACAATTATGTAGAGTATCAGTGTCTTCCATAAATGGCTGGAACTCTTTATAGCCGACGCTGTTAAACCCTGGATCGCTCCATTTATAGCCTTTGGCTAAAACAGCGCTGATTTCATCCAATAATCCTTCCTGCAGCATCTCATCAACTCTATCATCAATTCTTTGATAAAGCACATCTCTATTTTCTTGCAGGCAAATCTGGTAAGGTGCATAGGTTTTTTTGGTCTTCTGGTACTGCCAGTGTTCGCTGATAGGTTTACCTGTAGCTCTAAAGACTTCCAGAGCTCGGAGGATACGCTGACTATCATTGGGTTTAATATTTCTGGCTGCCGGAGGATCAATATTTTGTAGAAGTATGTATAAGCTTTCCAGACCCT
>DAHVPA010000098.1 GCA_027318525.1 Candidatus Cloacimonadota bacterium
AAGAGCGGGGTGTCGATGAAGCTTGGCATCAGCGCGCGCACCTTGATGCCGTCGGCCGCCCATTCGCCGTCCAGGCTTTCGGTGAGCGCGCGCACGCCGAATTTGGTAACGGCGTAAATGCCGATCCCGGGCCCGCCATAAATCCCCGCCGCCGACGCGGTATTGAGCAGGCAGGATCCCGGCGTTGCCTTCAGATAGGGATAGCCAATAATCTTTTGCTTGCCATCCCAGACCCGCATGTCAGGACAGGAGCCCTCTGTCTTTTTTGGTAAAACAGTGACATGGATATGTTTAGTGCCATTTTCTTTGGCAGATTGTTCTATCAGAGATTTGAGGAGCGGATAAAAGCTTTCTTCCCGGTTATCCTGCCAGGAGTGCTGCTTAAACAGTTCTTGCATATACTTTTTAATCATAAATCAAACATTTTACATATCTATCTGTTTGTCAAATAATATCGGGCTTGGCAGGGTGATTTTAGGATAAGCAATTTTCGCCAAGCCAAACTGTCCGATTCCCTAAACATCCCCCATTATCTCCATAAATCCACCATAATAAGTTCAGTATATTTCCAGTATGTTTTCTGTATACTTGCTGTATACTTTCTGTATGTTAGAATACAGAAAACTTACTGTAAATTAATTGTAAATACATTGAATATACATTGGATTGATTAAGACTCGAAAAATGTGGAAAAGAGCAAAAAACAGGATGGGGGAAAGTGCTTATAGAGACAAGAAATCAGGCGGGGAAAGGATTCAGAGGTTGATTTATCAGTTTGGAGGGAAATCGATGATTCTGGCGGAGGGCGTAGCCGACAACAGCAGTTCGGAGAGGATGGCAAGAGCATGCTGCTTGGCACCCAGACCGTTTTCGGCGACAGGTCCTGTGCAGGCTGGGCAGCCATCCTGGCAAGGGCAGTTCCTGACTTGCTCCAACGCTGCCTGCATCAGGGTGGAGCTGATTTCAAAAAGCTTTTTGCTGAGCCCGATGCCGCCGGCGATGTCGTCGTAAATAATCACGGCGGGATTGCCATCTGCCAGAGGAGAATCGTCTTCACTATGGACTCCGAGGTCTTCTCTGTCACACATCAGGAAGAAGGGCGCCAGATTGACCAATATGTAAGAGACAGCCGCCAAGCCGCTTTGGATGCGGACCTGCTGTTCTGCAAGGCGGTGACAGCGGGGACAAAGTGTGACCAGATTGTCCGGATGGTTGGCTTGCTCAGCCTGGTCAAACTTGCGGAAGGGCACTATGTGATGCACGTCAAAGGGATTTTCGCTTTCCGCCATGCCACAATGCCTGCAACGGAACTTGTCGCGGGCACGAATCGCAGCTTTGAGCGTGTTCCAGCCTCTGCCGTAATCATTGCTCTGGTTGCGCCACAAGCCCATCTCCTTGACCTTTTTGACAACTTCGGGACTGATGCCGAGCCACCAGGCTTCGGTATTCATCTGCGTGGGTGGAAGGTCGAGATCGCCATAGCCTATAACTTCCTGAGTAAACCAGCGCAGTTTTTTAAAGCCTGTAATCTGGGTGGTGACTTCCACCTTGCCGAAATATTTGGTGCCGCCGCTGATGGATTCGCGCTGCAGGAGGTCAAGCAATTCAATCTCGGTTTCACGGCTGGCTTGGGTGTAATAATTGGTGCGGATAGGCTCGACCTCTATCTTTTTGTCCTTGGGTGAGAAGCTGGTGACCAGCCAGGTATCGCCATTCTGTAGATAAATCGCATCAGGATGAGCCATCCAGTGAGCGCTGGGCTCATCCACCACGCCAATCAGTTCATTGCCGCAACTGATGAGAAATTGACCCGGAGCATTGCGCAAAGAGACTTCTCCGGCGGGATAGGATTCGAGGATGCCGGTGTAACGATTGCCGATATGGCGGATTTTGCCCTCCTGCACAAGGAAATGGAGATAAGGTTTGATTTGCTGGGAGGTCAGGCTGCCAAAGCCTTCGGAGTCCGTCATCGCCATTTCAAACACGGCGCAAAGCAGGTGGGCTTTGAGGATTTCAGCGTTGTCGGGGTCAATCAAAGCTTGTTCAGGCGAGCTTTTCCACAAATAATCCGGGTGCTGGCAGATATACTGGTCCAGAGCTGTGGAAGCCGCAACCAGTGCTGCAAAGGAAGAATTGCCCTGGCGTCCTGCTCTGCCTGCCTGCTGACGGGTTCCGCAAATACTTCCGGGATAGCCGTTTAAGAAGACGGCATCGAGTCCGCCGATGTCGATACCCAGTTCCAGGGCATTGGTGGTGATGACGAGGTCCAGTTCCCTTTCCCGCAGTTGTCTTTCAATGGCACGTCTTTGTTCGGGCAGGTAACCGCTGCGATAGCTTTTGATTTTGGCAGGATTTTCGGTCTTGTCCAGCAGATAGATATAGAGCATTTCGGCACTGCGTCTGGAAATCGTGAAAAGCAGAGCCTGGGCTTTGGTCTGTAAAAACTTACCCGCCAGGGAGATGACTTCGATCACAGAGCTTTTACGGATGCCGAGTTCCTGATTGACCATGGGGGGATTGATGATGTGAAAATATCTTTTGCCATGGGGGGAAGCATCCCTGTCGACGAGCCTGATTTTGTCCTCAAGCAGCTTTTCCACAAATTCCTGGGCATTGGACAGGGTTGCAGAAGTGAAGATAAATTGCGGCTGTGAGCCATAAAAGGCGGCAATGCGTTTCAGACGGCGGATGACATTTGCCAGGTGTGAACCGAAAATTCCGCGATAGATGTGGACTTCATCAATGATAACATACTTGAGGTTGGCAAAAAGTCCTGTCCACATGGTGTGATGAGGCAGAATACCCAGATGCAGCATATCGGGATTGGAAAAGATGAGGTTTGCCTGCTTGCGGATAAGCTGACGGGCTGCAGCAGGAGTATCGCCGTCATAAATGGCTGCCTGAAAGGCTTTCCTGCGCTTTAATGCATTATCCAGCAGAGTCAGGAAATGTGCCATCTTCTGATGCTGGTCCTGGGCAAGGGCTTTGGTCGGGTAAAGCAGTAATGCGCGGGCTTCTGGATTGACGCACAAAGTCTGCATAATGGGAATCTGGTAAATCAGGCTCTTGCCGCTGGCAACTCCGGTGCTGACGACGATGTTTTGTCCTCTTAGCACATCAGCAATGGAATCAGCCTGATGCTGATACAAGCCGGTAATGCCAAGCTGCTTCACAACCTCTGCAACAGCAGGATGAAGGTGTTCCGGAAAAGGGCTCCAGGTCGCTTCCTGCTCCGGAATTATCTGTTCAGACACAAGGCTGTCGGTATAAGCCTTGGTGGTTTTGAGCATATAGACAAAATCGTCAATCTGCATTCAGGCTCAGTATATGAGGAGTTTATGGGTGCTGGTGCGGTTGGGGAAAGAAGTGCGGATTAGATAGACTCCCGGTTTCAATCCGGGTGAGTTGGCTTTGCTCCATTCATAGCCTGTAATCTGCTCTTCCCGCAGCAGACGCTGTCCCTTGAGATTATAGATGGAAAGGTCAAAAGGCTGATTAGCCTTGGAAACAATGTTAAATTCGTCCCGGGCGGGATTGGGACAGATCACGACATCGGGAACTACAGAAGCGTGCTCCTCCGGCAGAGCATTGTTGTTGAGCAGGGCGATGTCATCCAGACATAGGGCAAAAGCATCCCAACTGATGCAGTTCCAGGCGAAATAAACATGTTGTCCGGAATACGATGTCAGGTCAAAGGTGTAATGTGTCCAGGCATCGGGAACAGCCAGCCAGGGTTCGGAACTGAGTGCATTAAATGAGGTGATGGCACTGTCTGTAACAGAAATCAGGAAGCGCAGTCTTTCCAATCCGTAATCGGAGGTATAAGAACGCGCCCAGAAGCTCAGTTCTGCTCCAGTTCCTATCAGAAGACGCGGTGAAATCAACCAGTCATTGTTGGGTGGAGTCATCCCGCTGATGCTGAGCAGCATTTTCTGACCATTGTGGGGCAGCACTTCCGTCAGGGGCGGATTGGTTTGCGAGGGATTGAAGACTATCCAGCTCAGGTGATTACCTTCCTGAGGAAAGTCTGTCTGACTCCAGCCCCAGGTATAGGAATTATCCAAATCCTGCAAAATCCATCCATCCAATGTGGTGGCAAAATCAGGCGCGGAGTCAAAATCCATCTGCCAGATATTGCCGGGACCGGGAATCGTGACTGTAACCTGATTGGAAGGAGGAGAAAGCTGGTTGAGATAATTCACGGCGCGAACCAGATATACATAGGTCATGCCGGCTGTCAGAGCTGTGTCGGTGAATTGTGTGGTCTGACTGTTGGCAATGTTCTGCAGATTGCGGTAGATATTATAGCTGACAATGCTCCCCTGCAAGGGTGTCTGCCAGCTTAAATGGACAGCATTGCCGCTGAATTCTGCCTGCAGATTAAGAGGAGGGGATATGGTCTCCCCGGCAGTAGTAAAAGTCCAGACTGTGCCGTCGTAAGTATTCCCTTCATGGTGAGCTACTACTTTCCAAATGTAAACAGTCAGCAGGGATAAGCTCTGGGCAGGGGAAAAAGTCCTGCTGGTAAGGTTTTGAGCTGCAAGCTGCAAGGGTTGGTTTGCCTCTGCGAAATATACATCCCAGCTATCAGCATCACTTTGCCAGGTCAAAAGAGGAGTAAGCCCAACTCCGGTTGCGTTATGTGCCGGGATGGGAGTATGGGGAGCATATAATACAGGTTGAATCTCCAGACGAAGGTTTGGTCTTACAGAGAGCGGATTGCCGGGATAACCTGAAGGAGGTGAAGCCGGGTTTGGATTAACCGTTTGAGAATGGATTTCCAGAGACCTGGGCAGAGCATCTGCTGCACATAGAAAGTCATCGCCCATCGAGCTTCCTCCCGGTTGATTTTCATCCACTGCTATTATCAGATTTCCATTTCCTGTATAAAAATACACAGAATTGAATGGAATGGTCAACCAGCCTTCTCCGGGTAAAGATGAGGAAAACCACTCAGATTGCAAGGATCCTTGAAACACCAGCAACAGGCTGTCCACGGGAATCCAATCATCTATGGCGCCAAAACTTTGCCGGGATGAAGTTCCCAAGTAGATACTGAACTGATTGGTGGCAGATAAAAAGGTGGTGCCAGCAATCCTGTATTGGAAGCCAAGCGAGGTTATATTGCCGCTAAAACCAATCTCAGCCGATGTATAGATACTTTGGGAATAGGAATAATTAAGCAGCGGCTCCACCGGCAGACACTGATTGATCAGAGTGCCATTGCCGATTTGAACTGTAGTGCCTGAAGCAACCTGGGCACAAAACAACAACCCAAAAAGCCAGCTATAAAATCTATACATCATTTTCCCCTGGGATGAGTATTAATCAAAGATAATATTTACAAAGCAAAAAAGCTTGGCAGGTAATGTCAAGGTAATTGTTAATATGCTTTTGTTTAATGATTTAAGAAAAAAGCCTTGACTGAAAGTTGGCTTTGAAATATGAGAGAATTAAACTATAGAAGTGTCGTTATACTTATGGCTTAGTTTATTTTAAAGCAGGATATACATTAGCCTGCTGATTGACTTATAAAGAATTTAACAATAACAAAATAACAAAAGGGGTGAAACATGAAGAAAACAGCTTTGTTTTTTATCGGTTTACTTGTCTTATTGATAGGGGCTCTGCCAGCCACAGTTTTGCTGACAGATGATTTTACCGGATCAGGTTTGCTGACAGCCAATGGCTGGATCCAAACCGGAACCACTACCACTACACCAATGTCCATTGCCAGTCCGGGTTTGACCTATACAGGATATTTGTCTTCCGGCATTGGCGATGCCACTACACCCACAGCTAACGGACAGGATGTGTATAAGGCGTTCACTTCGACCACATCCGGCAGTATCTATTATTCCTTCATGATCAACACAGCCATCACAGCTACAACGGCAGGATACCAGGTTCATCTGGGAAATACTGTCGGCACAACATCTGCTTTTTCTGCCAGGTTCTGGATTGTTGCCAGCGGCGGAAACGTAAATTTCGGTATTTCCAAAGCTAACAACACACCGATTTATGCTCCCACTTCTTATGCCTTGAACACTACCCATTTAGTAATCATTAAATACACTTTTAACACAGGTTCTACCACTGATGACGTTATGGACATGTGGGTTAATCCCACCCTCGGTTCAACTGAGCCCACACCTACTGTCTCCATAACTGAAGCTTCAACAGACCCGACTTCCTTGGCTGAAATCTGTATCCGTCAATATAACACAGCTTCTCTTGCTCGTCTGGATGGATTCCGCGTTGGAACTTCCTGGGTCGATGTTGGTGATTTAGCTGGCGGAACACCCACTTGTGCAGTTCCTGTTATCAGTCCCGGTGCAGGTTATCAGTATTCCACTTTCGATGCCACCATCACTTGTGATACACCCGGTGCGGTGATTTATTACACATTGGATGGCACTGATCCCAATGAAGATACTTCCACAGAATACTCCGGACCGATTTCCATAAGCAGCACCACGACTCTAAAGGCGATTGCCTATGCCACAGGATATGATCCCAGCACAATAGCTACTTCTATTTTTACATTCCCCATCACAGTAAATTCTATTGCAGATTTGAGAGCTGGAACGGTTGGAGGTCCTCTGTATTATCTGAGTAGCGAAGCTATTCTGACTTTCCAGACTGCCACCCAGATGTTCATTCAGGATGCCTCTGCCGCAATCGTCGTTTATGATGCCTCCAATATCATCACAACCAATTATAATCTTTATGACGGCATCACCGGTATCTATGGCACGCTGGCTCTATACAACGGTTTATTGGAATTCATACCAACCCAGAATGCAGCCGCAGCCACTACCACCGGCAACACTGTCGTTCCTGAAGAGCGCACTTTGGAAAGCTTGACCAGTGCCGACCAATGCAAGCTGGTTAAGATTATCAATGTCTCATTGGACGCTACTGCCGGGACATTTACTTCAACAGCTCAGAACATCGCCGCCACACAGGATGTAACCACCCTGACCATGCGCACTTTTGCTGCTGCTGATTACAGCGGCACACCTATTCCTGTGGTTCCCCAGAATATCACAGCTCTGGTTGGTCAGTTTAACTCGGCGATTCAATTCTCTCCCCGTTTCCTGGCTGATTTTGAAGATTATGAGCTGCCTCTGCCTGTAGTCCTGACATCCTTCTTTGCCGTGCCGACTGCGGAAAACTATGTGG
>DAHVPA010000099.1 GCA_027318525.1 Candidatus Cloacimonadota bacterium
ATCTATATCAAAAGCATATCTAATGGTAATCAAAAGTATATCAAATGTATTCTTTAATACATTTGATATACTTTTGGTATGCTTTTGATATAGATTTGATATACTTCGGGTATTGAAATTGAGCAGAGGACGATAACTAAATCATTGACTAAATAAGACGGGTGAATTATTCTATCGAAAATGGCTAAACAGGCTGTCAGACAAGAAGGAGAGGACGATGCAATCAGTAATGACACACAGAGCGCCGGGCGCAATCGGACCCTATTCCCAGGCGGTTATGATGAATAATGCCCTGTTTATTTCGGGGCAAATCGGAATCGACCCATCCAGCAACCAGATGCCGGAAGGCTTTGCAGAACAGGCGCAAAACGTATTCAACAACCTCAAGGCAATCCTGGAGGCGGCGGGAATGGGTTATGCTCATGTGGTCAAAGTGACCATCTTCCTGCAAGACATGAATGACTTTGGCACCCTAAACGACTTGTATGCACAGCGCTTTTCAGCTCCCTATCCGGCGCGTGAAACGGTGCAGGTGGCGCGCCTGCCCAAAGATGCCAAGCTGGAAATCTCTCTGATAGCCATGCGGTGAGCAGCCATGAGCATTTCAACCAAAAGCGGCGATGCAGGACAAACCGGGCTCTACTCCGGCGAAAGAGTCTGGAAAGATGACCTCAGGGTCGATGCTTATGGCACTCTGGACGAGCTTGATGCCCACATCGGCGAAGCCAAACACATAATGCACGACGTCAATATCAGACACCTGCTCATCGATATCCAGAAAGACCTTTACAGAATTATGGGTGAGCTGGCGAGTAAAAGCGCACCTTTCCCGAATCCTGTCACGGCTGAGGAAGTGGAAAAACTTACTCAACTGGTGCACGATTATGAAGCCAGAGTTGGCTTGACGGGCTTTGTCATTCCAGGCAGCATTGCTGCCTCCGCCAAACTGGATGTATGCAGAACCATTGCACGCAGAGCGGAACGCCGAATCGTCAGCCTTGCCAAAACGGAAGAGGTTTCAGAACCGCTGCGGCAGTATATCAACCGGCTTTCGGACTTTCTCTTTATCCTGGCACGCTGGCTGGAAAAAAAAGACGATGCCCTGGTCTATGTAAAAAATTAATTCTCAGGAGATAAATCCCATGAAGCAAATCGTTCTGATCAGACACGGCGAAAGTGTCTGGAACAAGGAAAACCTGTTTACGGGCTGGACTGATGTGGACCTTTCGGAAAAAGGAACTCAGGAAGCGCATCTGGCGGGCAAAAAACTGAAAGCGGAAGGCTTCAGCTTTGACGAATGCTGGACTTCGACCCTGAAACGTGCAATCAGGACCTTGTGGATAGTCCTGGATGAGATGGACTATATGTGGCTGCCGGTCAATCATGACTGGCGGCTGAACGAACGCCACTACGGAGCTTTGCAGGGTTTGAACAAAGCGGAAACCGCTCAGAAATACGGCGAAGAACAGGTCAAAATCTGGCGCCGCAGTTATGACGTTCCCCCTCCTGCTCTGGAGCAATCAGACCCCCGCTGGCCCGGACACGAAGCCAAATATGCCGATCTGACCAAAGAGCAGGTTCCGCTCACAGAATCGCTTAAAGATACCTATGCACGGGTAGTCCCATTCTGGAATGAAATCATCGTCCCCCGCCTCAAACATGACAGGAAAATCGTTATCTCCGCCCACGGCAACAGCCTGCGCGCCATCGTCAAACATCTTGATAAAATCAGCGATGATAAAATCACCGAACTCAATATCCCCACTGGGATTCCATTGATTTATCAGTTTGACGATAACCTGCATGTGCTCAAAAGCTACTATCTGGCTGATGAGGAGGAAGTTGCCAAAGCTGCTGCGGCAGTGGCAAACCAAGCCAAAAAGCAGTAACACAGATTGGCAATCTGTTGGGGGTCGGGATTATAAATCCCGATCCAACATTGAGTTTTATACATGAGGAAAGACAGAAGAATATGAGTGAAAACTGCACCCTCTTTTACAGGCGAAGACTTCCTCATTTGTTTATGGATAATCATCCTGTCTTTTTGACCTGGAGGCTAAAATTCACTTTGCCTTCACACATAGTCTTGCACTTGAAAGAAATGAAAGAAATCCACGATAAACAAACAGCACCACTGAGTGAAGAATATGGCAGATTGCAAAGTTATGCGTTCCATAAGAGAGTGTTTGGGTATTTAGATAAACAACTTGATACTTGTAGAGAATTACCAGATATCCTCAAGCAGTCGCAATTCTCTCAAATTGTCAAAGAATCACTCCTTTATCAAAATGGCAAGCGATACTCCATGCATGCTTTTTGCATAATGCCCAATCACGTTCATGCTTTAATCACACCATATTCCAACAAGAATGATTACAAAAAAACGCTTTCAACAATAACTCAAACCTGGAAAAGGCATACTGCCAGGCAGATTAATCTATTACTAAATAGATCAGGCTCAGTTTGGTCAGCAGAAACATATGACCATTTGGTGAGAAGTGAAAGTGAGTTTGCCCGTATTGTCTCCTATATATTGAATAATCCAGTCAAAGCTAATCTGGTCAATGCATGGGAAAAATGGACCAATAATTGGGTTGCAGATGAATTCAAAGAGATTATGGGTTGAAATATTGGTATGATGATTTATTATGGGTGGAGGATTAACAATCCACCACCTCCAACAGATTGGCAATCTGTGTTACAAGATTTGAGTAAATCTGGGAGATAGTTTAAAATGGACATGCAGTTCATGAAGATGCAGATTCTGGAAGTAGGTCTGCTCCTGCTGGCAGCTTATATCGGGGGTTTGGTTGCCCGTAAGCTGAAGATTGGCGAGATAGTCGGTCAGATCTTGGGCGGGATGCTGGTCGGACCGCACTTTTGGGAATGGATCAGAAGGCTGTTTTTCAGCGGGGATTTTTTTACCACACATCCTGCTTTTCACTGGGTGCAGAATTTCTATACCAATGGCGGCTACCAGCGTTATTCGCAAATCTTTGAAAGCTATAACTTTATAACCTTTCTGTTTCTGGGTGTGATAGCCTTTTCTCTGGGCGAAGAGCTGCACCATGCCAGGCTGCGTCAGGTCGGACTCAAAGCCACCTTTATCTGCATTTTCCAAGGGCTGGTGACATTTTTCTTCATAGCTTTCGGCATCAAGCTGCTGTTTTGGCACACATTCAACTGGATAGACTCCTTCATCATAGGCTCCATAGGCATTGCCACTGCTCCGGCTATAACTTTCATCGTGATGAACAAGCTGAAAATCGAAGGCAAGCTTAAAAACATCCTGGCTAATATCGTGGTGCTGGATGATATCATGGAAGTGGTTATCTTTTCCGTCTTTCTGGCAATAGCACAATCGCAATACATCTCGGGAAGCGAATTGACACCCCTTTCCTTAACCTGGAAGATAGCCAGGGAGCTTGGATTAGCGTTACTGATAGCCATTGCCATCTTTGTGGTGTTGAAGCTGGCATTCATCCGGAGGAAAATCAAAATCGAAGATGACAGGAAAGGGACTTTGGCAAAAGAAGACAAGACCTTCCTCTCCATCATCATGTTTAACCACCCCACTCCATCTGTCGAAGTGCTGATCATCATCATTGGAGTGGTCGCTGTCGGCATCGCCTTTGCCATCCATTTGGAAGCACCCTTTCTCATAACGGCAGTGCTGGCTGGCTACCTGATTGCCAATTTCCACCACAGTGCATTTTTCGATTCACTCAAGCTGGACGACGTCATGACCATATTCAATCTGCTGTTTTTCGGCATGATAGGAGTCAGTATTCATATAGAAAGCTTCAACCGCACCACGCTGCTGTTTTCGCTGGGATATTTTGTGCTCAGGGCAAGCGGCAAGCTGATTGGCAACTGGACCGGTGCTAAAATTACCAAACAGGACCCCAAGATTGTAGCCACCCTGCCCAAACTGATGCTGCCCCAAGCCGGTATGGCTGCTGTGGAGATAGTGTTGGTGGCGGCTGTTCTCAAAGAGGGCAACGGACTACTCATTTTCAATACAATATTGCCTGCCCTTGTCTTGTTTGAACTGGGCGGAGCTTACATCACCGAAAAGACTCTGGAACGCTGGAAAGACTATACCTACGGAGAAAAGCAAGCTTTCGACTCCACAGATACAGACAAAGGTAAAATCCTGAATCTGGAGGATCTGCTAAACGGAAGAGTCTATGAACTAGGATTTACCAATAAGGAAGACATTTTACATAGGCTGGTGGGAATTGCTGCCGTGCAGGAAGTCATCCCTGATGAAGACATTGTCTACAAGGCATTGGTGGCAAGGGAAGAGCTGGGTCATGTCTCCACACCTGGGGGACTGGCTCTGCCTCATAGCAGAATCAATGGACTCAAAGAACCGCACGTATTTTGCGCTCTGCTCCGTCATCCCATCAAATGGAATCCGGCAGATACCTACGACGTGCACACCGTGTTTCTTATCTTTACCCCGGAGGACAAGCCAAACGTGCACCTAAACGTGCTTCGAAGCCTGAGCATATTGTCTCGCCAGGCTGATTTTCAACAGAGGCTGCACACTTTTGGGGCAGAAGCACTGTCCTGAGCTGATTACACGAGAGAAGAGCATTTTGCTTGACAGAAAAAGCAAGATGGCGATTAAAGAAATAGAGAACTTATAAGGAGTCGAAATCATGGCAGTAAAGATTGACAAAGACACCTGCATCGGTTGCGGTGCTTGCGTAGATGTCTGCCCAGTCACAGCCCTTTCCATGGTTGATGGCAAGGCACAATGCGACGAAGCAGTCTGCATTGATTGCGGAGCTTGTATTTCGACCTGTCCAGTACAGGCGATTTCCGAGTAAGCTATGACAGGCTGGGCAACCAGCCTGTTTCTTTTTTCAATTAGGGTTAACAATCGAGGTGATAAAATGAAAGCTATTTATTTTACTATCTGCTTTATTCTTATGATGACAGCCATGACTGCCATTCAGGTCAGCGGCAACCAATCAGGCACCTGGACCAGTGACAACAATCCCTATGAGTTAATAGGTGACGTTACGGTTCCCAACGGACTGACGCTTACCCTTGAACCGGGTGTGCTGGTTTCCGCTATGGGCAATTATCAAATCATTGCCCAGGGCAATATCATCGCCAACGGAACTGATGCAGACAGCATCAGAATTGTTTCCGGGCAGGCAGACGTGAATGCTCTCTGGAAAGGCATCCGTTTGGAGAATACAACAGTGCAGAGCCAGTTTTCCTTTTGCCTGATTCAACTTGGGCAATATGGCATCAACTCCATCAATTCCCCCGCCAGCATCACCTATTGCCATTTTAACAAGAACCAGAAAGGAATCCAGTCTTATGGCATCGGCTCAACCAACCCCGCAGCAGTTTTGATTGACCATAACCTGATTGAATTCAGCCAGCACAATGGCATCCTCGTAGCTCAGAACAGCAACACCACAATAACCTATAATGATATTACAGCCAATGGACTTACGACTCAATACTATGGTGCAATCCAGCTTTCCAACCAATCCGCCGGAGGCAGCAATAATCCAACCATAGCTTATAACCACATCCACCACAACCACAAGCAGGGCATCGTAGCCTGGGATATCGTAAGCGCCAATGCCATCCAGCCCGAAGTGCATCACAACCTGGTGGAGAACAACCTGAGCGGTATCTACTTCCGTCATGCTTCAGGCTATCTGCACCATAACACCGTAATCAATAACTTCATCACCGGGGACATGAATTCCGGGGCAGGCTTCATGATTAGCGGCAGCACAGCGCAGCCTTATCTGGAAGACAATATTGTGACCGGCAACTACACAGGCTTTTACCTGACCGAAAATGCCAATCCCATTCTGGGCGACCTCAGCATCTTCCATGCCTGGGCACAAGGCGGCAACACCATCTCCAACAATATTGATGCCAATAATGTGACACACAGCATCTTCTGCTACAGCTATACCAACAACGCCATCACCATCAAAGCGGAAAACAACTTCTGGGATTACAACTCGGCAACAGAAATAGCCGGAACGATTGAAGATAACAGCGATAACAATACTCTGCCCATAGTGGATTTTGACCCCTGGCAGAGCAATCCCATCCCGATTTACCTTGCCGGAACCGTTACCATGACCAATCCGCCGGTGCCGACAGCTACACTGGAACTGGTCTCAGCCCAGACCGGCAATGTCATCAACACTTGGACAGTCACCATCAATCAGCCTTTCCAGGTGCCGGTTTACCATGACTCTCTGGTTTATATTGTGGTGAATATTGAAAACCAGTTTTATGGAGCTTTTGGAGGGACAGATAATCCCACCCCGGTTCAGATAATTGCTGATGTTCAATTCAATGTTGGGGAACTCATCTTAACAGATTCTCCAACATTCTACATCTGGAAAATTGGCAGTCCGCTAATGATTAACAATCATTTGTCCTATCCCCTTAGTATCGGCTGGTTTGTTTATCAGCCTAAATATACCAAATATCTTTACAGAGATGGTGATTTTTTACGAATCAGCAGGATAGATGCTATTGAACCCTCTGACAGCACTTTTCATACTATTAATCCAGCTGACCCTCCAATCTGGAAAAAGATTGATAATCTAAATATAGAAGCTACCTGGCAGCAATATGCCTATGTTTCCACTGACTGGACTGTCGTACATACACAAACCGCCCATGCCATTCCATCCATCACCACTTTCGAGCATGGTCCTGCCAGCAGCTACACTGCAATTGATATAAATGGGACTGGTTCATTGCAGATTTATGATGAATACCTGAGCAGTTGGATTCACTATTCTCTCTTTGACGATAATTCTACCATAAAGTATTATTTAACTCCTATGGCTATCGACTGGGATGGCACGCTTTTCCCCCTGATAATAGGTAACAAATGGAAAGTGAACTACGAAATACTCCCTGATGAAATCTATCATTTTGGTTATAAAGTATCTGACTCCTTATTCTTCTATTGGGCTCCAGTCTTTTCAGCTTTGAATTATAAATTGTACGACAATGGTACACCAATACTGACTCTATCCGGTTCTACACATTCAGCTACAATTCCAAAACCTTTGGATGGTAATGAGCATACATACTCAATCTCCTACTTGTTTGGACAAGAAGTTTTTTGCCAGCATCCCATTACTC
>DAHVPA010000009.1 GCA_027318525.1 Candidatus Cloacimonadota bacterium
AAAATCCTCCTGCAAAACCGGAATCTCATCTGATGTTATCCAATCCAAAGCCAGCTCCTTCACTTTTTCGGATTGGCTGATTGTAAACAGACTAAGAATAAAAAAGATGATAACATGTAAAAGGATTGATATAAGATAACTGGAATAATTGTTAAATCTATTCAGGCGCATTTTCAGTTTTAGGAATTTTATATGTGGCTATGGTAATTTTCTCAAATCCGGAATTGCGAATTATGTCCATAACGGTAATCACTTCTTGTAATGATAGTGATTTATCTGCAATTAAGCGAACTGCCTGTTCTTTATCAGAGTAATAAGTGGGCAGAATATCCTTAAACTGATTGACATCCATCAGGATATTATTGAGGATAATCTCATTGTTGGGTTTGTAGATAACTTCAATTACTTTAAAGGTTTGAGCCATGCCAGAACTCGAACCGGGTAACCTCACATTTATCCCTGTCTGTGTTATGAAATTGGAAGCCAGCATCAAAAATATCAGCAAGAGGAATATCACATCAGTCAAGGAAGTCAGGTATGTTGATGATATTCTTTTCTGAGTGGTGGTAATCTTCATTTTCTTCTATTGCTTTTGCTGATGGAGTTTGATTGTTATCAGGTCTATTTGTTCTTGCAGGAATTTGGCAGTGTTTTCTGCATGAGCTACGAGGTCATTGTAAAAAATTATCGCCGGGATACCAACAATGAGTCCACCCACAGTGGTCAGAAGTGCTTCCCAAATGCCGCCTGCCAGAAGAGTTATGTTGATTCCTTCCTGACTGTGTGATGCTATATTGATAAAGACCCGGACCATACCTGTAACTGTTCCCAAAAATCCAACCAGGGGTGCTACAGCCGATATTGTAGAAATCCAACCCAAACCTTTTTCCAGTTTGTGAATTGCAAGATTTGCAGTTGTTTCGATGCTTTCTTGAATCACAGCAAATTCTTCATTTTGAAGGGTTTTGATTTTATCTATAACTACACCCAGTGGAGTTGCTTGTCCGATTTCACCTGAAGCAGCATACATGCTTTCCAGATTGGCTGCTTTGTTCAGTTTATCAGCCAGTTTCTTATGTAGGGAGTTTATCCGGAAAATCTCTGAATATTTCTTTATAACCAGAGCCAAACCCAATACAGACAAAGCAAGCAGGACGTACATCAGGGGTCCGCCCTTAAAAAAGAAATTCAGTATTGTCATCTTACTCCTCAATAAATAAAAATGGGACAGGTGCAGATACTTCCGACACCTGTCCCATAGAGTTCTTATCCGTTATTCTTCTGGAAATCCGCCATAAAGACTGATAAGTCATGGCAGGCTTTCAAAGGCAGAGCATTATATGTGGAAGCTCGGCAACCACCTACATCGCGATGACCTTTTAATCCAATCATACCGTTGGCTTTAGCTTCTTTGATAAATTTGTCTTCCAGTTCTTCACTGGGAAGTCTGAAAGTTATATTCATCAATGACCTTGCTTCAGGTTTGACTGTTCCTTTGAAGAATCCATTGGAATTATCAATGGCATCATAGATATATTTTGCTTTCGCAATGTTATTGGCATGAATTTTCTCAAGACCGCCCATACTCTCTATCCACTTCATCACCAAGCCAATAATATAAATTGACCAGCAGGGAGGAGTATTGCTCATGCTTTCTGCATCGACGTGAGTCTTATAATTCAGGATTGTAGGAACATTGGGATTAATACGTTCCAACATATCCTTTTTGATGATAACAACTACAGCTCCGGCAGGTCCGACGTTTTTTTGAGCACCGGCATAGACCAGTGAATATTTCTGGATGTCGATAGGTTTGCTCATGAAATTGGAAGACATGTCTGCTATCAGGGGAATTCCTGCTGGCACCACGGGATCTGTGTGCCATTCAGTTCCGTAAATTGTGTTATTGTTCGTTATATGCAAATATGCGGGATTTTCGGAAAGTGTCCATTGCTTGGGGATATAGCTGAACTTTTCATCTTCAGAACTGGCTGCCAGATGAGCTTTTTTACCAAGTTTTTTAGCTTCTTTAAATGCTTTGGTCGCCCATACTCCCGTGTTGATATAATTGGCAATTTTGTCATCAGGGCAAAAGTTCATGGGAACGGTCAAAAACTGCAGTGTAGCTCCACCTTGCATGAAGATAACATCATAGTCGTCACCCAGTCCATAAATCTTTTTGATATTATCCCTAGCTCCATAAATTATGGCTTCATATTCTTTGCTGCGATGGCTCATTTCCATTACAGAAAGCCCCATGCCTTTGTAATTGAATAAATCAGCCTGAGCTTCCAGTAACACTTCTTCCGGCAATACTCCGGGTCCTGCATTAAAGTTATGCACTCTTTCCATGGTTTTTTCCTCCATAACTATTTTATTATAATAAAACAAGGATTTCTGAGCTTTAGTTTACTGGCAAGGTTTTTTTGCTATCATTGATTTTTCATTGTTAAAACCTTAATTCAACGCAGCATCCACCTGGGATCCTCCTGGGGTAAGCCCAGGTGGACCCCGGGTGGATTCCAGGTTGGATCAAAGTAACAATATTTGAAATTCAAAGGAATCGTAAATCTAAGTCTATGAAATGTTAGTGGTTCTATACAGAAAGTTTTGTCCGTTTGTAATTCAACACACCTGTAAGCAATTCATTCATTTCCAAATCGGGCTTGAATTCGTTGATTGCTGAAAGTATTTCCATGATGCCGGGAAAAGCTAGCGAGGTTTTGAATTCTCGTTTATTACCTTGTTCATCTTGATAGACGACTTTCCAGAAGTGTGTGATTACTTTATATATATCCATCCGCAGGAGTCTATCCCAACTAATGAATATGCGCTTGCGCAATATAAACCCAAGCTGTAAACCGGTGGAGCTGATTTCTACAGAATTCAGTGTAAAAAGATGTTTGTAAAGAGTATTTCCAGCCACATAGAGAATCAAGACAGAAGTAGCTTTCATAAAGAGAGATACATCGCCATAACGTGGAATCAAGACTAGAATAAAATATACACTGTAAACTAAAGCCGTAAAGGAAAGAACGATCATTATATAGCGAACCAGGGGATGAAATCTAAAACGACGCCCTCTCTGGCTATTCAGTTCATTCTGCATTTGAATTCATCCCACATTTTTTGAAGATTATCAAGAATAACTTCGGAAGCAGGAACACCGCCAAAATACACGTTTGAATCCTCTTCGCCGTGGAAATCGCTGCCGGCAGACTGGAGTAAACTATTTTTTTGGCAAAATTCTTCCAGCTCGCGGCGTAAAGCTTCGTTGTGATCAGGATGCCAAACCTCTACCCCATCTAGTCCCAAAGGCACAAAATCCTGCAGAAAATCGATTTTCCTCAACTTACCTGGATGCGCAACAAAAGCAAAACCTCCTGCATCATGGATAAACCTGATAACATCAGCAGTGGAGAGAACAGGTTTGGGTTCGTAAGCAGGAGCATCGTTTCCAATATACTTTTCAAAAGCTTCCTGCTTATTGCGGCAGTGATTGTCAGCTACAAGAGCTTGGGCAATGTGAGGTCTGACAATCAGGTTCATGTCCCCGGCATAAGTAACTACTCTTTCCATAGGTATTTTTATTCCCAACCTGGAAAGCTTGTCCAACATACGTAAGGCACGGTGCCAGCGTCCATTCTTCATCCAATTCAAGACATCCAACAATTCTTTATTGTTAACATCAACTCCATATCCGAGTATATGAACATCGCTTTCCTCCCAAGTCGAGCTGAATTCAATGCCCGGTAAAATTCGGAGTGGGATGTGGCTGACAGGTATGTGGTTATACGCTTCCACTGTGTCGTGATCTGTAATTGAAATCAAATCCAGATTGTTTTGGATTGCAGTTTCCACTATGACTTTGGGTTTGAGAGCACCGTCAGAATATCTGGAATGAAGATGCATGTTAACTGATTTTATTCTAAGCTTGCAGATACCATTGTTTGGAATGTCTGTCATTGTGTTCCTTATCTTATTAACAAATATATTTTTACGCTAAGTTCTCATGTCTTTTATGCATTAGTATTAAAGTAACCAGTATTAGCGTTGGCATTTTTTTTGTGGACAACCTATACGTCAATGAATTCTTTCGTCATATATTGTGAAACATCTTAAAAAACAGAGTCAGGATTTTTGAGATTTGTTCGAGGTTATATGAAATACGATCCAGTTAAAGACAAAATAATGCACCTGATCCAAAAGATGCCATTTATGAGAAAAATGTTTTTTTATGCTCTGGATATGCTTTTTTTAAGGCAATGGTATGTTAAAAAGCACGTCTTATCGTTGTTTAGGAACAAAAGTGCAATAGATTTCTTTGATGCAGGAGCAGGTTTTTGCCAATATAGTGATTTTGTTTTGAATACATGGCAAGATTCCAAGGTTCATGCAGCAGACCTTAAAACTGATTATATGACTCAATATGCAAGTTACGCTGAGCATGTCTATCCCGAACGCTTTTCATGGAAACAGGCAGATTTGGTTCAATACAAACCAGAAATAAGGTTCGATTTGATACTGGCAATTGATATTCTGGAGCATATCGAGGATGACAGACAAGTGTTGAGTAATTTCTTTGACTGCCTTAAATCGGGAGGCATTCTAATCATCTCAACTCCCAGTGATAAAGACGAAGCAGCACGTTTTACGGAAGAACATGTCCGTCCTGGCTACGATAAATCTGATTTAAGCGATAAACTGACTAATGCTGGGTTTAGTATCAAAAACTTCCAATTCTCTTACGGTATATTTGGAAAACTAAGCTGGAAATTATCAATATATTATCCATTAAAGCTTGTATCTATTTCTAAATATATGTTATTGTTGCTGCCTATTTACTATATTGCTTTATATTTACCCATTTATATACTTATGCAGCTTGATATTAACACATACAATAAAAGCGGTAATGGAATTATAGTAGTAGCAGAGAAACCTATCAACGCATTTTGATAATAATCTGCTGCAATTTCCCAGCATCATTTAACATTCTGTAGTGATGTGATTTTTCGCGCAGTTTGGTTGAAGCCTCCTGTGAAAAGAGGAGTTCCAGATTAGTCTGATGCGGATTGTGGATTGGCTCTAATGTGTTGTTATAATTACATTGCTGCAGATAGTATTTATCTCCTGGTTTTAGGAGGGGTTGAATTTCCAATACATCATTCCAATTCATAATCTGGTTAAAATAGGTAGTTCTGAATTCCCAGTCTCCACCGGATTGCCTGATCAGATTCATGCTTCTCAGGATATCCTTGTCATTAACAGAACAGCCACAGACCAAGGAATACAACGATATTGGAGCTTTGATATCCATCGCCCAATAGTCAACTGCCTTGTGACTAACTAACTTTTCTATAACATCGGGATGAGATCCATTTGTATCTAGTTTAATTGCATATCCCATATCCTTGAGCTTAAGTAGAAAATCAAGCAAATCAGGTTGTAATGTAGGCTCTCCTCCTGATACTGTAACGGATTCCAGCTTACCCTTTCTATTTAATAAAAACTGCAATACGCTTTCTTCTGATATCAGTTCAGAATACCTGTCTACATCGACAAGCTCCGGATTGTGGCAATAAGGGCAACGAAAGTTACATCCGCGAGTAAATATTACTGCTCCCAACTTTTCCGGATACTCCAAGAGAGAAAACTTTTGAAAACCGCCTATTAACAATTTATATCCTTAAAGTTTAATAGTAAGCTGGCTATCATCATGCCTATCTTTGGCATTGAAATTCTTACGCATCTGAAACTCAGCTTTTTTACCATCGTTCCATTGAGATACAGGTCTTAGGTAACCCACAATCCGGGAATAGACTTCACAATCTTTTCTACATTGCGGACATTGATACTGTTCACCATTAAGATAACCATGTTCAGGACAAATACTGAAGGTAGGTGAAAAAGTAAAATATGGCAAATGGTAGTTTTCACATATCTTTTTTACAAGCAACTTTACGCTATCGCCACGGTCAATCCGCTCCCCTCCAAAAATGTGAAGAACAGTCCCTCCAGTATATTTGGTTTGCAGATCATCCTGGAGTTCCAATGCTTCGAATACATCATCTGTAAAATTGACGGGTAGTTGAGTTGAATTGGTATAAAATGGACTCTTACTGTCAGGATTTGCAACAATGATATCAGGATATTTCCTGGTATCCAACAAAGCAAGTCTGTAACTGGTACCTTCAGCAGGTGTAGCCTCCAGGTTATAATTGCTGCCAGTTTCATTTTGAAAATCCATCAGTCGAGATCTCAGAAAATCCATAACCTTGACGGCAAATCGATGACCCTCTTCTTCATTAATTGGAGATTTTAAGAAATTCAAACATGCTTCATTCATCCCAATTATGCCAATTGTGGAAAAATGATTCTTCCAAAAACATTGGAATCTATCATAAATATTCTTTAAATAGTGTTTTGTGTATGGGTACAGACCATTTAAAGTGTAGTTTTCCAGCACTTTACGTTTGATTTCCAAGCTTTTCCGGGCTATCTCCAGCATTTCGTTGAGATTGTTAAAAAACTCAATTTCAGTTTTTGATATATAACCAATTCTGGGAAGATTGATAGTAACCACTCCAATTGAGCCTGTTAAGGGATTTGCTCCAAACAATCCGCCACCTCGGGCTTCCAATTTTCTGGTATCAAGTCTGAGCCGGCAACACATAGATCGGGCGTCTTCTGGATTAAGTTCAGAGTTGACAAAATTGGAAAAATAAGGTATTCCATATTTGGCAGTAACTTCCCATAGATAGTCCATGTTTTTACCCGACCAATTGAAATCCTTGGTTATATTATATGTCGGGATTGGGAATGTAAACACTCTTCCTTTTGCATCACCTTCTATCATGACTTCCAGAAATGACCTGTTTATCATGTCCATTTCTTTCTGATAATCACCATAAGTAGTATCTTGTGCTATCCCTCCAATAATTACAGGAGTTTCAGCATAGATTTTTGGGGCTATCAAATCAAGCGTTATGTTGGTAAACGGGGTTTGAAAGCCAACCCGAGTGGGGACATTCAAATTAAAAATGAATTCTTGAATGGCTTGTTTCACTTCCCTATATGATAAATCGTCCTGACGGATAAATGGTGACAGTAGTGTGTCAAAACTGGAGAAAGCCTGAGCTCCTGCAGCTTCACCCTGCAGTGTATAAAAGAAATTAACTATTTGTCCCAGGGCACTTCGGAAATGCTTCGCTGGACTGCTTTCAATTTTACCAACTGCACCCCCAAAACCGGTTAATAAAAGATCCATCAGATCCCATCCGACACAATATACCGAAAGCATGCCCAGATCATGTATATGCAAATCTCCTGAAGCATGAGCTTGTCTGACTTCAGGTGGATAAATTTTATTCAACCAATAGGTTTTACTGACTTCGGAAGATACATAATTATTAAGTCCCTGAAGGGAATACGCCATATTGGAGTTTTCGTTGACCTGCCAGTCCAGCTTATCCAAATACTGGTCAATCAGTTTTACGTCTGCAGCAGAAACCAGTTCCCTAATCCTGGCATGCTGGTCTCTGTATATTATGTATTGCTTTGCGGTTTTTTTGTATGGAGATGCCAGCAACACTTCCTCTACGATATCCTGAATCCTTTCCACATCAACTGTTTCAGAATCAAAGACTTGTAGTGCAAGGTTTAAAACTCGTAAGGTCAGTTTATCGGCTATCTCAAGATCAAATTCGCCTGATGCTTTACCCGCCTTGGCTATTGCAGTGGTTATCTTATACTTATCAAAGGTGACAATCTGACCGTTTCTTTTTCTGATTTGAGCAAACATACTTTTACTGCCTTTCTTGAATAACTTATAATACGTTGACAGACATATTATTATGTCACTAACATTGTTTTTAATTAATATGACTCTAATTCTCTTGTTAGATTAAATTCAGAAAGTTAGCAATCTGTCAAATGAAATCAATCCAAACTGAGATGATTTTTCGTGCGAAATATGCAATTAACAAACTGTCAGTAAATTATACTTGCTGATTTTTAGGCATGTAAAAACAATGGTTTTATTGGAAAGCATATTGCATAGAATATAATAGAGATAAAAATGTAAGATGGAGGTTAATGTGCCTAAGTACATAATCACTATATTGTTAGTCACCCTGAGCATTTCCTTGGTTGCCTTGGATTGGCAGAATGCAATCCCAATCAGACAGGGTGTAAATATCGAATGGTTCAGAACTGGAACTGAGACAGCCGATGGCTGCGCCATTTACGTATGGTCTGATACAAAGCTGGGTGAAAGAGACCTTTATGCCCAGAAAGTGGATGCCAATGGCAATATGGTATGGGGGCAACCGTTGCTCGTGGATGGAAAAATCGACCGGCAAGAAGACCCTGTAATCACAAAGACTTCCGACGACAATTTCATCATCGCGTGGATTGATTTCTCAAATGACTTGGATGGGAGTGTATTCGCACAAAAAGTCTCACCAGCTGGCACATTGATGTGGCAAACGGGAGGAGTATCAATTTGTTCTTATCCAGGAATTCAGATTTCTCTTAATATCGAACCAGATAATGCCGGCGGTGCTTATATTGTATGGGAAGATTCTCGCAATCCAGGAAAAGATATCTATGGACAGCACGTTAGCTCTTCCGGAACAATTCTATGGACAGAATTTGGCGGCAACGGAATCCCCATTGCCAACGGCATTGGTGACGAATCATATAACACAATGTGGGCAGATGGTTCAGGTGGTCTTATCATAGGCTATGTTTACAATTTATCAGGATTAGAAACCCTTTACGTAAAACGTTTTCTCAGCAATGGTCAAATGGCTTGGGGACAACCATTGGCGTTAAGTCCGAGTCCTGCAATTCAGAACAAGATCAAGATGTCACCCATTAATAATGACTCCTTTGTTTTTACCTGGATGGATTTTAGGCTTGTTCATCCTGATATTTATGCACAAAGAGTTGACAACAGTGGCAATAAACTATGGTCAGAACCTTTTATAGTGTATTCTGACAGCACAGCGGCAGTTCCAGCCCTTCAGGAAAATCCCAGAATCGTTGAAACCTCAGACAATGGTGTTATTATTATCTGGGAAGATAAACGAAACGAAGGCGATGAACCAGACCTGTATGCTCAAAAACTGTCTCTGACAGGACAAAAACTATGGAATCCGGATGGTTTGCCATTGGCAATGGCTCCATTTGGACAAAAAGCTCCCCGCATGGCTTCCGACGGTAATGGCGGATGCTATGTAGTTTGGGATGATGCCAGAAATGGTAACGCTCCCAATATTGATGTCTATGCTCAACATTTGTCATCAACCGGAGCAGCACTTTGGACAGCTAATGGATTAGGAATATGCACGTCACCAAATGAACAATCAAGCTCACTAGTCAAAGTTGCTTCCAATCACATTTTTGTTAATTGGATGGATTTTCGCAATGGCTCATTGGGTATATATTACCAAGTTCTGAATACAAGCGGAACAGCTCAGTTAACAGAAAATGGCGTTCAAGTATTTTGGGGACTGAGTGGTGATGCCACCCTAAAACAAATTATCCATTTGCCCAGACAGAATGATACTGTAGTAATCTGGCAGGATACACGCTATTCCAATCTTGGATATCAGATTTTCTTCCAGGCAATTAATCCAGATTCAAGTGGAACTCAGGATTTTGAAGAAAACGGTCGTTCAGTTACAGTCTTGACAGGTAATGATCAGAACAATCCATCTGCAGTAGTGTTACCTGATGATAAAATTGCTATTGTTTGGGAAGAAAAACGCGCCAATAACCCGAAAATATATGCCCAGCTTATAGATGCCAACGGAAACAGATTATGGGGTGACATGGGTATGGAGCTGACCGATAGCAATCCCCTTCGTCAGAAAGATCCCAAAATCTCTTATCTGGATGGTTCTCTTTATATCGGCTGGTCTAATCTGGATGACGTTGCAACCCCTTCAGGAACTGTCCAGCTTTTCCATATCTGGGGACAGAGGATTAGCGGCAATACCAAGATGTGGGGTCCCAATGGTTATCAGATTTCCGAAATTCCTACCGCTGACCCACTCTTTGAATGTCAGATGGAAACGCTAGTGGGCAGATATTATGTATGGACAAGAACGAGCGTCAATCCTGATAATTTCGGTGCTCTAAATGTATGGGCTAAACTTATGACTGAAGGGGGTCAAACAGCAACAGGTTGGTCACCTTATGGTGTATGTACCTCTGATTATACTGGATGGGATCTTAACCAGTATCTCCCTAAAGCTGTTGAAACAACAGCCGGTCTATTTGTCAGCTGGCTCGATTTCAGAACTGATTTTCAAAAAACTCTTTATGGTCAGATGATTTCTCCCTCGGGACAGATATTATGGAATACATCAGGTGTAGCTCTCAACGACAACAATCGTGAGCAGGATGAAATCTCCGTCCTTGGTGGACAGGATGTAACCTTTGTCTGGAAGGAAGCTGTCTCAGGCTCAAACCAGGATATCCAGATTCAAAGATTTACGAATTCTGGCTTGAGTCAGTTCACTGATGATGGTTATTATATTGTTCAAAGAGACACGACCCAGTCATCACCAAATCTGGCAAGATTCGCTGACCAGTGGATGCTGGTTGCCTGGGAAGATTATGTTGTTGAAGATGCTGATCTTTATATGAAAGAAGTTCGTCCAGACGGTAGCTTATACTATACGACACCAGATAGTCCGGGAACTCTATTATGCAATGCCCTCAAGGTTCAGCAATATCCACTGATAGCCACTCTTAACAATCTGGATCCCAATCATGCTATCATAGTCTGGTCTGATGGTCGCTCCAGCGGTAAGGAAGCAATCTATGGTCTCTATGCTCAAAAAATTCGTCATACCCCTGTCCCTAACAGTGATGAATCCAACCTTGCCATTCCTCTATTCAATTTGAGGCAAAATTATCCTAATCCTTTCAACCCTGAGACTAAAATCAGCTTCTCAGTTTCCAAAAATCTGGAACAGGCTGAACTTGCTATATATAACCTCAAGGGGCAAAAGGTAAAGACTCTGCACAAAGGTGCAACTCAGAAAGGCAACTACAGTTATGTCTGGAATGGAACTGATGCCAATGGTAGCAATGTAGGCTCGGGAGTCTATTTTTACAAACTAGATGCCAAAGAACATAGTCAGACCAAAAAAATGATACTGATGAAGTAATCCAAACTGCAAGACAAAAATAACGGGAGCCAATTATCAGGCTCCCGTTTCTTATTCCTATAATTCTGCTTAATACCACTGCAACATATCAGTAACTAATAACTCTTAGATTACCGCTCAATTGGCTTTATCTGAGCCTTATGTGATATTGATGTGTTAACTGAAATTTAAGGATGCTTTGTTATATTCAGGAAAGAAGCTGGTGTAAAACTCATGTAGAGATGTATCTTTATGATTTGTTAAATCATCTTTATTCCCGGCAAAAAGTATCTGCCCGTTATCCATAATGACGATAAATTCACCCATCGCCTGAATGCAAAACGGGTCGTGAGTAATGGTCAGTGGGATAATCTGCTTTTCTTTAACTACGAGTTTGAGAAAACTTAAGACTTCGTCTGCAGTAATTGGATCCAAGCCTGTGGTGGGTTCATCCAGAATCAGATAACGCGGTTGAGTAATCAGAGCTCTCGCCAGTCCTATCCTCTTGCGCATACCTCCGCTTAACTCAGATGGAAACAACTCAGATGTATGCTGCAGACCGACAAATTCCAATACTTCCTGCACCAGACTACGTATTTCCTGGGCAGTTTTTTCCCTCCGCTCAAACAAAGGTATCGATACATTCTGATAGACAGTAAAGGAATCCAACAAAGCAGCATTTTGAAACAGCATGGCAATTTTATCATATACCATGCTCCGTTTTGCATAGTGTCCTGACAGAGCTTCATCGCCGTCTATCCTGATCGTGCCAGAGGTTGGTTTATGCAAGCCTATTATGCATTTCATCAGCATGGTTTTACCACAACCGCTTTTTCCCAATACTGCTGTCATCGTATTATCTGGAATAACCAGATTGATATCTTTCAGGATAGTCTTTCTGTTTATTCTTAAAGATAGATCAGTTATTTCAATCATTACTTTTAATCTTTTTTTTCAAAATCAGGTATCCCAGATAAATTCCTGTCAAATTAGCTGACAAATCCAAGAGTGATACCGATCTATTGGGAATGAATGTCTGATGTGCTTCATCCAAAGAAGCTAATACACACAAACCCAAAAACAGTTCCGGTTTTTTCAGTTTTGACAGATTCCCTTTATAATAATTGGTCCACAAGAGGAAACTTAATACAAAATATACTGATATATGAGAAACTTTATCCAGATTGAAGCTATCCAGCTCTGGGAGGCTGTTGCCAGGTATGGAAGAAATTGTCCAAATAGCCATGAACCACATTACAAGTAGAGCTAATAGATGTTTCTTACTAAGTTTCAGCATGATAAAAGGTTATACTTAGGAATCGGATCTCTGTTCTTCTTCGGAAGACCTGATTTTGTGTATCCTGACCTTGTTTATTCTCTGTCTGCTGCTGTCTTCAATTATAAACTCCACCTTATCTTCATATACAAATTTCTCTTGGACTTTTGGGATATGGTTAAAGGCTTCCAATAGGAAATCAGCAAGGTTGTCATATTTTTCAGGATCAATTACTGTAAAAAGCTCAGTATTTAGTTCTCTGATGCCATACATACCATTTACAATCAGGGTATCATCATCGATTCTTTCCAAAGCAGGGACTTCGTCAACATCATACTCATCCTGAATATCTCCCACCAGTTCTTCCATAATGTCTTCCAAGGTGATGATACCACTGGTTCCGCCATATTCATCAACCACAATTGCAATTTGAGTCTTCTTACTTTTAAATTGGTTTAGCAATGACTGTATCTTCATGTTTTCAGTCACGAACCAAGCTGGACGCATTAGTTCTGAAATAGAAGAAGACTGTGGATGTAATAGAATATCTTTGGCATAGACAACGCCAATTATATCATCTATCGTTCCGCGGAAGACAGGTATTCTGGAATAGCCTGATTCTCTGATTGTCTCTTTTAAATCATCGAGACTCTCAGATTCCTCAATGGCTGTGATATGCACACGCGGAACAATGATTTCTCTGATTTCAGCTTTGGGAAGTCTGAACAATCCGGCTAAAATTTTCTTCTCGTGGTCTTCCAGATTGTGCACTGCATTCTGGGAATGGATAAGGGTCTGAAATTCTTCAGCCGTAATTTCTTCTTCCGGAGCAAGGTTCTTACGAACCGATACCGCATTACTCAGCAGCTCCAACAGCTTCAAGATTGGGTAAAATACAAACTCCATTACTCTTAAAGGAGCTGTCACAATTCTGGCAATATGCGATGCTTTTGCCCAGGCAACCAGTTTGGGCACAATCTCACCTAACAATAGTATAAGAATTGTGGTTACGATAACCTGAATTGAAACAATAGCAGATTCCGATATGGACCAATTCAAGTGTTGTTTTAAATAAAGTGAATAGATGGTTGCAAAAGACGATATTGAGATATTAACAAGCGTATTTCCCAGCAGGATTGTTATCAGCAGCAGCCTTGGTTTAGAAAGCAGTTTTAGAATGCGTTTATCGCTTTTTCTATCCGAACTCTCCAATTTCTTTTGTTGCAGCTTGCTCAGAGAAAAGAGAGAGGTTTCAGAAGCTGAAAAGAACGCTGAAGCAATTAAAAAAAGAACTATCCAGTAGATGGCATTACTATCCATAAATTCATACTGTCCTTATCTTTGCAATGATTTTGTTTTCCAGTTCACGCATTTTTATTTGCTGTGAACTGCTCAAATGGTCGAAACCAAGCAGATGCAATAAACCATGCACAAGGACAGGTATAATCTCCTTATTTATATCAGTAGAATTTGATTGGCTCAGAATATAATTTATGTCAACAAGAATTTCACCCAGATAAATGCTGCCTGATTCGTCTTCTCTAAAAATTCCTGATTCTCTGTCGGCAGGAAAGCTCAGTACGTCAGTGGTTGCATCAGTTCCACGATATCTGAGATTAAGGCTACGCATCTGGTCGGCTGAGCAGACAACCAAACTGGCATAACAATTGGAGCTAAGCCCCATCTGTTCCCTGAAAGTCGCAATTATTTCTTCCAAGAGCTGACTATCCAGGCTGTCTGCGGGACCGCTTATCAACCATCCGGAATTAAATTCTGTCATCTTCTATTTGCTCGGGATATTGTTGCCTTTTGCGGTAGATGCTTTCCAGGATAGGTACCATGCTTTCTTTGGCTAAGTTTATTTCTTTCAAAGATATGGGTGATTCATCGAATTGACCTTCTTTGATCAACCTAAAGATTGTATCATTGAGAATCTTTCTGATATCTTCAGGATTTATCTCATTCCAAGATTTAGTGGTCGATTCAACAATGTCTGCAATCATGACCAATACAGCTTCTTTGGAATTGGGTTTTGGACCTCCATATTTAAAGGATTCCAGGTCTATTGCAGCACCGCTTTTTTCTGCTTTATCCAGAAAATACCTGATGTAACCGGTTCCGTGATGTTGTAGTATGATGTCTCTGACCTGTACGGGTAAATGATATTTTTCGGCTAATGATATACCAAGAGGGATATGATTTTTTATTCCTGAAGCACTATCGGCAGCCTCAATTTTATCGTGTATATCAGCAGAAGCTGGATTGTTTTCCGTAAAAAATTCCGGATTGGTAATTTTACCTATGTCGTGATAATAGCTTCCGACTCTTGCCAGCAAAGCATTCGCACCGATAGCCTCTGCTGCTCTTTCAGCCAGATTCCCTACAACCAGGCTATGATAATAAGTCCCGATAGCCTCCAAAGCAAGTTTCTTGAGCAGGGGATGATTAAAGTCCAGCAGGGTCAGCAGTTCCTGTCGGGTTGCTAAATTCCATTTCTTCTCAATATATGGTATGCAAAGCACGAGGATAATAATTGACATCGAAGCTGCTGAGAATGCATATCCTATCTTCTGCAAAGTATGTCTGAGGGACAAATCTTGAACTACTGATATTAAAGCTGTAAACAAACAGGATAGGATTACAAGAGTTATCCAGATTATCAGGTAATGGTGTTTTTCTTTCATCTTCCCTATCAGCAGAATTACTCCGGTTGATGAAATCACAAATACCAGGATGGGCAAAACATCGTGCATTTGAAATAATGCGATTCCTGCAAAGCATAGTATATTGTAAAATAAAGCAAAAGGTGCGTCAATCAAGATCGCCATGGCAATGGGAATTGAGCTGAAAGGCACAATCAAGGTCTGAGCTTCACCCAACCTGTTGCCCAGCAAAGACAATATTGCAGCAAGTATCAAACCAGAAACTAATGGGAAAAAATGATATTTTTTATTTAATAAATCCGGATAAAATACTGAGCATTGCCAATACAACAGTAAACCCAATAACAGAAAATAAACAAAACAGCTGATGTCTTTTGCTGCTTCGTTCCATAGCGTCCTTGGTTCCATATTGCTCTTACCGGCTTCAAGCATTGAATTTATACGGTTTATGTCCTGTTCTGTCAAGCGCGTGTTTTTTCTGACTATAATCTCATTTTTGATTATTCTGTCTTCAATTTTGGGCAGTTTGGAATACTCTGATTCGATATTAATTGCACTTATTCTAGCATCGTAAATAACATTGGGCTTGAGTAAAATCGGTAAAACACTTTCAAGGGTAAGTCTAGCTAAAGTATTATCTGTTTTTGATAAAACTCTTTCTGTCGCTTGTCGGATGGAAATCATTTCTGAGGTTCGGACAATCCTAACCTTGTTCCCGGTATGAAGATAAATCGAGTCAGAGCTGATGCCGGCATACAAACCACGGGTATATAATACTGTCAGTTCACTTTGCAGTAACTCATGTATATATCTGGCGTTCATCGGTTTTGATAAATAAAGCAATACTCTGGTATTGCCTTGAACTTTATACTGCTTCATGGCTTTTGCGACTAAAGATGTGTCCGTTGTCATCTGATTAATAGCTAAAGGCAGGAAAATTTCATCCAATGTTTTAAAAGCATTGAACTGAGTCTCATCTGAAAACCTGTAGGCAGGTTTGATTTGAGGAGTAAGCTCTCTTTTTTCAGCTTCAATCTGCTGCTTTGATTTCTTTACCTCAAAGTCATAGGGAGCGATTACATCTTCTTCTGCAACCTGTCCCACCTTGTAGTTTTTACGGGTATTTGTTGTTTCAGGAGGTATCAGGAAGTTTTGCAGAGCTGTTACTGCAAAAGCAAGTATCAGGCAATAATAAACATAGTTTTTAGCCATATAGGCAATTCAGCATTCTAACACTATCTGTCAAGTTATACCTTTACATTGTGTAAAAGCGGTCAAAACATTCTAAGATTATCCTCTCACCTTTTTTATCGCAGAGAGTATTCAGAGAGTATCAAGAGACTAAGCCTCTGGAAACTCTCTGAAAACTCTTCTACAGAAAAGACCGAGTGGTATGTTTTAGGTATAGGTAACTTTCCATATAGAAGAATTTTGGGGTTCTGATTATCTATATACAACAAAAAATCTTGCCTGAATGACGACAGCATATTTTGGTGATTTGAAAATATGATTTTACTGAAGTATGGAGCGAGATAATAGATAATGTTGCACAACTTGTTAAACGGGTATGAATTGGTTTTGGCTTCCGCCTCCCCTCGACGCCAGGAAATTTTCAATATGCTGGGACTGAATCCATTAGTCGTTGTCTCTGATGTTCATGAACCCATTGACCACAGACCGCCATATACATTGGTCTGCACCCACGCTAAGCACAAAGCGTTGAGTGTTGCATCCCGTTTCAGTTCCTCCGCCGTGATTGTTGCGGCTGATACACTGGTTCAGGTGGAAGGCTTGGTATTGGGTAAACCGCAGACCAAAGAAGATGCTAAACGCTATCTGGAAATGCTTTCCGGGAAATCTCACCAGGTATATACCGGAGTGTGTATCCTTCACAAAAGCATGCAGTTAACCAAATATGCAAAAAGTATTGTAACCTTTCAGAAAATGATTGAGTCTGAAATCCATGACTACGTAGAAACAAAAGAACCTGCAGATAAAGCAGGAGCTTATGGCATCCAAGGTTATGGCTGCCAATTTATCACAGGCATAAGAGGTTGTTATTTTAACGTTATGGGGTTTCCCGTTAATCTCTTTTATTCGATGATTAAAGAATTGTTGCAACCTCCCTTGAACAAGGAAATATGAGATATGAAACAGATATTTATAAACGCTGCTTTCCACCTGATGGACATAACAGGCACTGTGGCAAAAGGATTATTAGTAGAAAACGGCAAAATTATCAAGGTGCTGAATGATACCAAGCAGGTTTATCCCGATTATGAATTAGTTGACCTCAAGGGTAGCTATGTTTATCCAGGATTTATTGATACTCATACACATAGTTTCGAGGGTGGATTATACTCCCAAAGTTTAGACCTCTCCCCCGCCCAAAATATCAGCCAGGTTCTGGAAATGTTATCCGACTACTATCAATCAAGAAAACAAGCGCAAGCAATTCAACTGGATGCTTTCAGATTTGATGAGAACAAGATAACGGAACAGCGTTTCCCCTATTCGTTTGAGCTTGATGAGGTTTGTCCCGATCTTCCACTGGTCTTAAGAAGAATTGATGGTCACTCCAGTCTAATCAACTCCAAAGCCTGGAAGGTTTTTGGAGCTGCTAATGAATCTGTCGTCAGCAATAAGGAACTGGCTGCTGATCTTACTTCCAGAGTAGTAGGAAAAGCAGATTATTGGCTGAAGGGTGACCTGAATGATAAGGTGGTGCACTGGTTTCACGCAAGCTGTCCTCCTGAAGAAATCATTCAAGCATATCAAAAAGCAGCTGAAATCGCCTTAGCTAATGGAATAACTACAATTCATACGATGGTTGGTGATGCACGTGACAGCATAATGCATTATGCTCTTGTGCGCGATAAACTCAAAAGCTTTCCAATAGAATTCATACTTTACCCACAAAGCTATAATCTGAAAGCAGCTTTGGATGCCGGAGCAAAGAGAATTGGAGGATGTATCCTGGCGGATGGTGCTCTTGGCTCATATACAGCAGCTTTGAGTGAACCTTATAACGACAAACCTGATTCCACTGGGAGATTGTATCATGCAGATGGTTTTTGGGAGAACTTTATAACTGAAGCACATAAACATGATTTGCAGGTTGCAGTTCATTGTATAGGGGATAAAGCAATCAGGCAAATTAATAATGTATATCTCAAATTGGCTCGCCAAAATCATAAAGATCTAAGGCATGAACTAATTCATTGTGAACTGACCCCGGATACATTAGTGGAAGAAATTTCTGCTTCTGGGGCTATCCCAGTTATGCAACCTGCATTTGACTTGTATTGGGGTGGTAGCACAGGATTTTACAACAAGGTTCTTGGCACAAATAGAAGTTCACATATGAATCGGTTCAGATCATTTTCGCAAAGAGGAGTTCAGATTACAGGTGGTTCAGACTGGTATATCACTGAGTTGGATGCCATTCAGGGAATAAATGCAGCCATGCATCATCATACAAATGAAGAGAGATTAACTGCTTATGATGCTATCAGTATGTATACCCGCAATGCAGCCCGTCTTTCACATGATGAACATCGCCTTGGACAGTTATCGGAAGGATTTGAAGCAGATATGGTCAGCCTTGATAAAAAGATAATGGAAGATGAGGATAAAAACATATGCGTTTTAATGACTTACAAGCTCGGTAAGCTAATTTATGCCAAATCCTGAACTCAAATGTCTTCAACCTGCTGATGTTTCAAAAATCATAGAAACAGAGCTTTACTATCATCCAGAAGCACAGCTCTTGGACATGTATAAACTACTCTTGCAGTCCTATTATGGTCAGGGACACTTCATTCCGGATATCCATCAGGCAGAATCATATCTCAAATATGAACTTTCTATATATATTAACTCTTATCTTCCAGTTATACAAGATATCAGCAATGGGTCAGGTCTATACAGAATAAGTCTCGAGGCCATCAGAAACGGCAAAATTGCTCTCGAAGATTTTTTGTTAATATTCGCACGAGGAATCCAATCTGAAGTAAACTGGCTCTCATGGCAAAACATATGGTCAGAGATAGAAATCATGCTGCTGGACAGATATCCCCAAAAGATGAATAAAGATCAGCTTGAACAATGTAAGATGTCAATCAGGCAAAAAAAATGTGTTAGCCATACGGAATGTTTTAAGTTGACATACAATCCTCATTACAGGGTAATGCAGATTACTGAAGAAGAAATAAAATATTATAAGATATAAGGATATAGAATGGAAGAAGTTAGAGTCAGGTTTGCTCCCAGCCCAACAGGTTTTTTACATATTGGTGGTCTGCGAACTGCATTATATGATTATCTATTTGCTAGAAACAAGCATGGTAAAGTTATTCTTCGAATTGAAGATACAGATCAAAACCGGAAAGTTGAAGGTGCTGTTGAAAACCTGCTGGAATCCTTTAGTAAACTTGATATTGAGTTTGATGAGGGTTCTGGAATTGGAGGAGATTTTGGACCCTATATGCAATCCGAACGCCTACCTATTTATCATAAACATGCACAGCAACTGCTGGATCAAGGTCATGCCTACCGATGTTTTTGTGATGCAGATACACTTGACCAAATGCGAAAAGACCTTCAGGCTACAAAGCAGTTTCCAAAATATGACAGAAGATGTCTTGCTCTATCCCGGGAAGAGATTGATTCAAGAATAGCTCGGGGAGATA